>JBOHBY010000652.1:0-13282 GCA_050698635.1 Spirillospora sp. | reverse complement strand
CCCGGGTTCTCGCCACCCGGCTTGTCACCGCCCGGGTTACCGCCCGGCTTGTCGCCGCCCGGGTTGCCGCCCGGCTTGTCGCCACCCGGGGTCTCGCCACCCGGGTTCTCGCCACCGGGGTTGCCGCCCGGCTTGTCACCGCCCGGCTTGTCGCCACCCGGGTTGCCGCCCGGGTTCTCGCCGCCCGGGGTCTCGCCACCCGGCTTGTCGCCGCCCGGGTTACCACCCGGATTGCCGCCGCCTTGGCTGGTGCCGCCGGGGTCGTCGGCGAGAGCCGGATTGCTCAGGAACAGGGCCGTGATGAAGAAGGCTCCTGCGGCGAGGAGGAGCCCGCGGGTGATGTTGCGACGGGTGCGCTGGGAAATTCGGGGTGGAGGGTCCGGTGTGGGTGGTGGCTGTCGAGTGGGCAAGGAACGCATGATCGAACTCCATACGTTGGGGGGCCGGACATGGAAAGGCCCGGCCGTCGGACAGGGATTCCCGGCACGCCGATGGTCGGCGTCGCGGCCGATGGCCGCCGAACAGTGCTGCGGCTCCTATGCGGTACACCGCGAGTTCAGGCCGAGTCGCGGAAAACTCACGCAATTGGCCTCTTCACCCGGAGTCGATCCAGGCGGCTTTCGCTCCAATAGATAACACGCCAATGCCTGCCGGGCAACCCACCGGCCGTGTCAGGACCGAGGGTTGACGGGCACGACGAGGACCCCGACACTAAGGTTTGCCATCGACGTGGATGGCGGGACCGCTGCGTGAGGACACCGCGGTGAGTTTCCGGGGAAGGCCCGCCGCTGAACAAGTGGTAGCCGAGTCACGTCGGAGATGGCGCCGGGGTTCGCCTTTCCGGTGAGCCGGATCCGCGCCGGGCCGCGACGGTTTCCCTGCGGCCCCACCGGGCGAAGGGAGAACTCCACCGACGGCCGGCCCGGAGACCAGGAGTCGCCACACCGGCGAACTGGGCGGCCCCACGTCGTCCCCGCGTCCGTGACGATGCCCGTCTAGCGACGCGAGGCGCGGACGGCACGGGGCCGGAGACCGAACCGTCCGGACGGGTCTCCGACGGTCCCTGCCGGACATCGACGGCCCGCCATACCCGCTTGGTCGTGCCTGACAGCCTCCGTCCTCAGGGGGCCGCCAGGCCACTGCGACAGTTCCACTCGCAGTGGTCTTGCCGTAATCCGAGCTGAAGGCGGCGGCCTTAGGCCGCGGAGGCGTGCTCGGGCTCGGACGCGTCGCCGCGCACCACGATGACGGGGAGGGGCCGCCGCGCGGGGGCGTCGGCCGTCCTGCGCAGGTAGCGGCGCTCCTCGGGGGTCGTCCCGCCCCAGATGCCGTCGGGCTCGCCGACCCGCAGCGCCCACGCCAGGCAGTCGGCCCTGGCCGGGCAGTTCGCGCAGATCGCCTTGGCGGCGTCCTCCTGCGCCTTCAGGACCTCCGCCGAGTAGCCGATCGGAAAGAACAGGTCGGGATCGGCACCGCGGCAGATCGCGTGATCACTCCAGTGTTCCTCGTTCTCGTTGTTGTGCATCGGGATCTCCCTGCGCGGCGACGAGACCACCGGCAGTCCGGCTCGTCGAGGTGGTCTCCACTCAACGTAGTACTACAACATGTAGTACTACAAGACGTTCGTGAACCTCGCAACTTAGCGTCCGGATAGCCTGTGAGGCGTGCAGCGTGATCAAGAAGTGACCTTCCGCGAGGCGACGGCGGACGATCTGCCCCAGATCGTCCGGCTACTCGCCGACGATCCCCTGGGATCCACCCGCGAAACACCGGGCGACGAGATCGCGGACGCCTACGTCACCGCCTTCACCGCGATCACGAACGACCCGAACAACACCCTGATCGTCGCCGAGGTCGCCGGCGAACTCGCCGGGACGCTGCAGCTGACCTTCATCCCCGGCCTCACCTACACCGGCGCCGAACGCGCCCAGATCGAGGGCGTCCGCATAGCCCCCTCACAACGCGGCCACGGCCTCGGCCAGCTAATGATCAACTGGGCGGTCGACCGGGCCCGCGAGCGGGGCTGCCGTGTCGTCCAGCTCACCACCGACCGCCAGCGCCCCGACGCCATCCGCTTCTACCAGCAGATCGGCTTCCGCCCGTCCCACATGGGCATGAAGTACCACCTCACGTAGGTTCAGTGCCGGTCCGCGAGCAGATTCGCGGCGAAGCCGAGGAACGCGACCCCGCTCACCCGCTCCAGCCGCCGCCGGAACCGCGGGCTCCTCAACCGCTCCCCCAACGCCGCCGCGGCCCCGGACACCAGCCATTACCACAGCGCCAGCTCCACCAGATCGATCCCGGTGAACAGCAGCGTCGTAGACCACAACGTCGCCCCCTCCGGAATGAACTGCGGAATCAGGCTCATATAGAACCCCGGCCTTGGGATTGAGCAGATTGGTAGCCAACCCGGCCCGGAACGCCCCCCACCCCCCGTGCGTCACCGGAGGATCGACGTCCACCCGCACCTCCGGCGCCGCACGCTCACGCCAAGAACGCCAAAGAGCCGAACTCCCAAGCCAGATCAGATACCCAGCACCGGCGATACGCAGCGCGTCATAGCCAAGCCGGGACGCGGCCAAAACCGCGGACAACCCCGCCGCAGTCGCGACGCCCCAGGCAAGACACCCGACAAGAATCCCCAGCGCCGCAACAAACCCGGCCCTCTTACCGTGGGCGGCCGACGCACGAAACACCAGAAGCGTGTCCAGCCCCGGAGTCATGTTGACGAGCGCGGCGACCCCGGCGAACAACAATGCAGCAGTGATCATTTGTCCCGCCCACGCTACGCACCCCCCTCCCAACGATCAACACCAAGCGCCTCATGCCACCGGACGGTGTCGGTGTACTGGTGCAGCCACGAGATCAGGCCGTCCGTCACCCGCCACAGATGGACGAACTCCGCCTCGTGCTCACGCCCGGTGGCGCGCACGGTACCCCGGTAGTGCCCGGTGACCACGACCATCCCATCGGTCGTCTCATGCCACCCCTCGGCATACGGAGCCGTGTCGTACTCGGCGAACACCGCGCCCCACACCCCGGCAAGCGTCTCGCGCGGCCCGTGGAAGGTGCCCCCCGCCCCGCAGGGCAGCCCCGGCGCGGTGTGCGCCTCGAACTCCGGATGCAGGACGGCGAGGATCGCGCCCCCATCACCGTCCTGAGCGGCAGCGTAGAAACGAGACACGATCTCGGACACGGCACCCATGCGACCTCCTTTTAGAGAGTACGTTCTAGAATAATTCACCAACATCGGAGGAGCACCTTGGGACGGCCCGCCAAGTTCGACCAGGACCGCATACTCGACGCGGCGCTGGCGGTCACCGCCGAGTCCGGACCGGGCGCGGCCACGATCGCCGCCATCGCCGGACGCGTCGGCGCTCCGTCCGGATCCCTCTACCACCGCTTCGGCTCGCGCGACCTGCTCCTGGCGACCCTGTGGACACGCACGGTGCGGCGCTTCCAGCGCGGCTACATCGAAGCCCTGACCCGCGACGACGCCGAAGCCGCCGCCCTGCACACCCCAAGATGGTCCCGGGAACGCCCGGACGAGGCCGCCGTCCTGCTCCTGCACCGCCGCCAGGACCTGGCCGCCACCTGGCCCACCGAACTAGGCGGAGAACTCGACTCACTCCACCGCGAAGCAGCGACCGCCCTGGACGCCTTCCTCGTCCGCCATCCCGCCGTCGACCGCGAAAGCCTCATCTTCGCCACGATCGACGTCCCCTACGGCGCCGTCCGCCGCCACCTCCTGGACCGCCGCCCCCCACCCGCACACGTGGACGCCCTGATCACCACCACCTACCACGCCGTCCTCCCGACCTGACCGGATTCACCGAGGCCAGGTCCATTCGTCATTGGGGAACAGCCGGTACTTCAGCAAGCGGTCCAGCCGGTCGGCCGCCACCTTGGCATCGCCGCAAGGCGCCAGGAATCCGCCGCGCCCCTTGCCCGCCTCGAAGTAGCCCCACGTGCCACCCGGCGTCGCCCGCACGGTCACCACGGCCCCGACGTCGTCCGCCGCCCCGCTCGCGAGACCCACAACAACGGCACCGGAAACCCGACTTCCGGCCTCTCATAAAGCTCCACACCGCCATCGGCTGGGCCTCAACGCCACCACAAGCAGTTCCAGATTCCGCACAGCGACCTCGTCACCCATGACGGTCCGCCAGCAGAGCACTGCCTGCCACCGTCCGACCACCCGGCGCGCCCCCGTGATCAGCGCCAAAGGACCCACACCACGCCTCCGGCGCCCGCGTCGCGCCTGCCCTCGACGAGCACGCCGAGCTGCAAGTACTCCACCCGTCCGCTCATCGAGACCGCGACCCGCCGCACCTCCCCCCGCGTCCCCGGCGCGGCCGCCTCAAGCCCTCTCCGGACGTGCTGGATCGCCGCGTCCCGATCCCCGGTGACCCCGCACGCGCCCTCGGCCACATCCCACGCGTAAAGCGACGGCGCGCTGTTCCTCTCCTTTGCGCTCAAGGCCAGCCCCTCCCACAGTGTGCCGAAACGGTCACCGTAAGTGAAGCACACCATGGCATGCCATGGCTATCCCTACCTTGGTCTGGCGTGCCCGGGACCATACCGTTTTGCTCGTGTCCATCGACCCGAACGACGTCACCGCGCCGTACTTGCAGCTCGCCGCGATCCTGCGTGACCGGATCGCCTCCGGCGAGTTCGCAGCGGGCGGGCGTCTGCCTTCGCTGGTCGATCTGGAGGAGGTCTACGACCTCAACCCGAAGACGATCCGCAAGGCGCTGGACGTTCTGAAGAGCGAAGACCTCATCGTTGCCTCGCCTGGCCGCGGAATGTTCGTCAAGCCACGTCCTCAGGAAGCCAGCGACTGAGCCACCCGGGTGCTGACACTGGAGGGCGGCGGGTTGGACGCGGTGGAGTTGGCGCGGCGGGTTGCCGCTAGCGACGTGGGCGAGGAAACGCTTGTCGCGCTGGAGATGGCGGTGGACGAGTTGGCGTCCGCCTATCCACGGTCAGCCCCGTCCGACCTTCTGGGCAGGACGCGGCGCCACCTCGCGTACGTGACGGGGCTCATGGACGCGCGGATGACGTTGGCGCAGCGGCGGCGGCTCGTGTTGATCAGCGGGTGGCTCTCCTTGCTTGCGGCGACGTGCGATATCGACCTTGGTCGTCGGACGACTGCGGAGGTGCGCCTCCAGACGGCTGCCCAGCTCGCTGACCATGCGGGCCATGCGGAGATCCACGCGTGGGTGCTGGAGACGCGGGCTTGGGACGCCGTCACCGAGGGCGACTTCCGCAAGGCCGTCGCCTTGGCCAAGGACGCGCAGGGCGTGGCGCCGCGCGGCAGTTCAGCGTTCATCCAGGCCACCGCCCAGGAAGGGCGAGCCTGGGCGCGACTCGACGCCGGGCCAGAGACCCGTGATGCCTTGGCCAGGGTCGAGCAGTTGGTGGCGCCGCTCTCTATGCCCGACCGTCCAGAGCACCATTACCGTTACGACCCCGCCAAGAGCGATGCCTACACGGCCACGACGCTGTCGTGGCTGGGCGACCCAGCGGCTGTCCCCTGTGCACGCGGTGTGCTGAGCAGGCTTGAAGCGCCCGCCACGGGCCCTGTCCGCCCAAGGCGAGTGGCGTCCGCCCGCTTGGATCTAGCCCTCGCCCTCCTCAGCGCTGATCAGCCTGGGGAGGCCGCGCATTGGGCACGGGAGGCGGTGACGAGTGGGCGGCTCGTCCCGTCCAACTACTGGCGCGCCGCCGAGGTGATCAGTGGTGTGGACGCCTTGGGCGTACCGGAGGCCGAGGAGTTGAAGGACGCCTATCGCGCCTTTTGCGTTGCTGTCGGTCGCTGAAATCTGTTGGGCCGTTCCGGGCGCCGATCAGGGAGTTTGGTGACGGACCGGGTAGCGCAGGTGGAGGGCGCGTCGGCCCTGGACGATGGTCGGGTCTTCGAGTAGGACGTGGCCTTCCTTGATCTTTGAGAAGTAGGGGATGCCTTCGCCGAACAGGACCGGTACGAGGCTGACGCAGACCTCGTCCACGAGGCCGAGAGCGAGTGCCTGCTGCGTCACGTTCGCGCTGGCGATCGTGACGTTCTTGTCGCCGGCGATCTGTTTCGCTTGGTTGATCCCCGCCTCGACTCCATCGACGAACGTGGTCGTCGGCCACTTCTCGGCGGCGTCGGCCGGTGGGCGGTGGGTGACCACGACGACGGGGGCGCCTACCGGGTGCTTGTCGTTCCAGCCGTCGGCGATGTCGAACAGGCGACGACCGGCGATGAGCGCGCCGGTGTTCTCCGTCAGGTCTCGCAATGCCTCCGCACTGGCATCGTCGACCGTGAGCGAGATGTCCTCGTTGGGGTTCGGCACGGTCACGTCACCGGCTTCGTACCACTCGAACAGTTCGCCGACCTGGTCGTCCGGTTGTGCGATGTATCCGTCCAGCGACATCGTCATGTGGCTGAAGATCTTGCCCACGGTCGTCCTCCTGGAGAATCGCTTGGCCGATTGGACTCTGAGGTAGACCGTTTCGGGCGGTAGAACTCATCGCGTCCCAGGCTCGGGTCAGGAGCCGTTGAGGTTCAGGGTGGTGGCTTGGGCTGGGGAGAGGATTTGTGGGCCCGTCCAGCCTCGTACTACGGCGGCGATCTGGGCGCGGTCGGGAGTGGCGGGGTTGACGGGTATGCGCTTCGACCAGTTGGTCAGGAGGCCCTCGGTTGTGGTCAGGCAGGTTGTTACCAGGGTGTGGGTACGGCCCTTGGGGTCCCAGGTGTGCCACAGGGCCCAGCCTTCGGGGCGTGGTTCTACGCCTAGGCGGGAGCATAGGTCTGAATAGGTGGCGGACGGTTTGATTAAGGCCGCGCCGCCGAGGCACAGCAGCGTGCGTTCCTCCTCTATGCAGCCGTCGCCTTCGAAGTGGTAGTGGAGGACGGTTCTGGCGATTTCGTTGACCGTGCGTTGCAGTGGTGTCGCGTCGTCGGGGTCGGGGTCGGGGTCGTAGCTGAGCAGCAGGGTTACCGGGACGCCTCCGAATATTGGGTGTCGGACGCTTGTCGCGGGGGTCAGGCGCGGAGGATGGATTGGACGACTGTGGGGGTGTCGGTCAGGTCGGGGAGGACGACCTCGGCGCCGGAGAGGCGGAGGTCGGGGGCGGGGGTGGCGCCGGTTGCGACGGCTACTACGTGAGCGCCGCCTTCGTGGCCCGCGCGGACGTCGTGCGGGGTGTCGCCGATGAGGACGGTGTTCGAGGGGGTGAAGTCCTCGTTGTATTTGGCGGCTGCGCGTTGCTGGGCGAGTTTTACCAAGGGTGGACGTTCGATGCCGTCCGTGCCGTAGGCGCCGGCGTCCAGGTCGAAGAAGTCGATGAGCGCGAATGCCGTCAGTTTGGCGATGGCTATCTGGCGCATGTTGCCGGTGAGGGCTGACTGGATGACGTCGGGGCGGGCCGCGAGGGTTTTCAGTGCGGCTCGGGCGCCGGGGAGGACGTGGCCGCGGTCGGCGAATTCGTGCTGGCGGGCGGTGAAGGCGTCGGCGAGGGCTGTGGTGAAAGACGCCATCAGGTGGTGGGTGGGTTCGATACCGTTGTGGCGCAGGGTTTCGGTGGTGATGGCGAGGTCCGTGCGGCCGGCCATGGCGGCGATCTTCTCGGGTGGACGGCCGATGAGGCGTTCGAACACCGTCCCGTAGATCTCGGAGCTGAGCCCGCCGGCATTGATCAGGGTGTGGTCGATGTCCCAGAGAACGAGTGTGCGCACCTCAGCATGCTAGGCGGGTGCTGGTGACCCCAAGATTTCTGTTGTTGTTCACCTTGGCGTGGAATGCTTGTCAACTGGGTGTGCAGTGCCGCTGTCAGCCGTCCTGGAGGAGCAGAGCGTGGCCGAGAGGCATCTCGAGATTGAGCAGAAGTACGACGCCGTCGCCGGCTTCGTGCTTCCGGAGCTGGACGGCCTGCCGGGCGTTGCGACGGTCACCGAACCCGAGGTCCGCGAACTGCACGCCACGTATTTCGACACCGCCGACCTGCGGCTGGCCGCGCACGGGATCACGCTGCGGCGGCGGCGGGGCGGGACGGACGCGGGCTGGCACCTGAAGATGCCCGCCGGGCCCGACAGCAAGCAGGAGCTGCGGGCGCCGCTGGGGCGGCCGCTGGTCGTCCCGGCGCGGCTGGCGGGGCTGGTCGCGGCGTATACGCGGGAGGCGGAGCTGTGTCCGGTCGCGACGCTGGAGACGGCGCGGACGGTCGTCCGGCTGCTCGCCGGCGACGGGACGGAGCTGGCGGAGGTCGCCGACGACCTGGTGACGGGCCGTGCCGGACCGGACGGGGAGCCGGTGCGGTGGCGGGAGATCGAGGTCGAGCTCGGCGGCGGGGCACCGGAGCTCTTGAAGGCGACCGGCAAGCGGCTGCGGAAAGGTGGCGCGCGGAAGGCGAAGTCGTCGTCCAAGCTGGGGCGGCTGCTCGGGGACGCGGTCACGCCTTCTGAGACCGCGGCCGCGCGGGCCGCGGCGCGGTCGCGGATCGCGGACGCGACGAGTAACGGGAAAGGCCCGGTCGTGACGACCGGGGAGGTCGTGCTGGCGTATCTCGCGCAGCAGGTCTCGGCCGTTTTGTCGTTCGATCCGAAGGCGCGGCTGGGCGAGCACGACGCCGTCCATCGGATGCGGGTGGCGGTGCGGCGGTTGCGGAGCGCGCTGCGGAGTTATCGGCCGGTTCTGGACGCGGGGCGGACGGTTCCGCTGGGCCCGGAGCTGCGGTGGCTGGCCGGTGTTCTCGGTGAAGTGCGTGACCTTGAAGTGCTGCGGATGCGTTTCGCGGAGGCGCCTTCTTTCCTCCTGGACGATCTGGAGAAGCAGGAGCGGGCCGCTTATCGGCGAATGAATGCGAGCCTGAAGGAAGCGCGGTATTTCGCGCTGCTTGATGAGCTCGATCGGTTGGTGACCGATCCCCCTGTGGCTCGGGACGGGGAGAAGAAGGCGCGCAAGGAATTGCCTGTTCTGGTTACGCGGGCGTGGGATCGGATGGCCAAGGATTACGCGTCCATCCAGACGTCTGATGATCCGGACGTCGCGCGGCACGAGACCCGGAAGGCGGCCAAGCGGGCGCGGTACGCGGCCGAGCTAGCGGTTCCCGTGCTGGGTGTGGCGGCGAAGAGGCTGGTCAAAGACGCCAAGCGCATCCAGGAGCTGCTCGGCGGATACCAGGACGGTGTCATCGCCATGGAGCATCTTGAGGCGGCCGGGAAACGCACGAAGGTGCCGGCCGAGGCGTTCACGCTGGGCGTCCTGTATGGGAAGGAACAGTGCGAGTCGGAGGCGGCGCGGGAATGGCTGCCTACTGCTTGGTCGCAGACGCTGGGGCCGTCCTTTTAGTGGTGTGATGCTCTAGCGCCTTTATTGAGTCGGCTGCTAGGTGCGCCACCCAGAATTCCGCCTTGCGCAGGGTTGGATCGTTCGGGACTTTTTCCCTGAGTTCCTTGCACAGGCCGGTGACGAGTTCGGAGACGATCTCGCCGTGCGTGCAGACGATGGTCGGGACGCCGTCCGCGACGAGGGTGAGGAGCCGTTCGACGGCCCGGTCCGGGGTGGTGTCGCCGATCGTGAAAGCGGTGTCGGTGGAGATGGGTTCGCCGACCAGCCGCGCGTAGGGCAGGACGGTCTCCAGGCAGCGGGCCGTCGCCGAACTGACCAGCCGCGCGGGGCCGTAGGCGTGCAGGAGGCCGGTGAGGTCGGCGGCTTCGGCGCGTCCGGCGGCGTCCAGGGGGCGTAGTTCGTCGGCGTCCCGCCAGTCGGCCTTCTCCCCGGCGGCCGCGTGGCGCAGGATCACGAGCGGCGTCGTGTCCAGGGGGCCGCGCAGGAACTCGCGGAGCAGGTCGATGTCGTGGTCGTAGGTGAGGCGGGCCTCGGCTTCGGCGGGCGGAAGCCAGGCGAGTTCGTCCACCTCGTGGTTCGGGGTGAACGCGTTCTCGGCGGCAGGGCGGGCCGCCCAGTAGTCGACCCGCTTGGTCCGCTCGCGGACGGGATACGTGCACGTCGACAGGCGGCGGCCGAGGCGGGGGACGACGCCCGTCTCCTCCTCGGTCTCGCGGACGGCGGCGCGCAGCATGTGCTCGCCCTTGTCGATCTTGCCCTTGGGGAAGGACCAGTCGTCGTAGCGGGGACGGTGGATCAGCGCGATCTCAAGCGCGTCGTGCGATGGACCGTTCCGCGCGGGGGCGGGACGCCACAGGAGGGTGCCGGCGGCGCGCACGACCACCGGTGACGGCGTCGCCGTCACCTCGAACTCCGAGGTCATTGGGATTCGACCGTCCTCCACCGGCGGGTCTTGACGAGGTGGGTCTGGATGTCCTGGCGGGTCTCGCCGGGAACGGGCGCGAGACGCGTCCAGGCGCCGTCTCCGGCGAGCGCCCACGCGTCGGTGTCGTCGTCCATGGCGCGGTCGAGGAGGTCGAGCAGGCCGTCGCGGTGCCCGCGGTCGGTGACGGTGACGAGGGCCTCGACGCGGCGGTCCAGGTTGCGGTGCATCAGGTCGGCGCTGCCGATCCACACCTCGGGCTCACCGCCGTTCTCGAACGCGAACACCCGCGAGTGCTCCAGGAACCGGCCGAGGACGCTGCGCACCCTGATCACGTCCGACAGTCCGGGCACGCCGGGGCGCAGCGCGCAGATGCCGCGGACCCAGACGTCCACCGGCACCCGGGCCCGCGACGCCCGGTAGAGCGCGTCGATGATCACCTCGTCGACGAGGGAGTTGCACTTGATCCGGATGCGGGCGGCGTGCCCGGCCCGGCGGTTCTCGATCTCGTGCTCGATCCGCTGGACGAGCCCCGACCGCAGGCTGTTCGGCGCGACGAGCAGCCGGTGGTAGGAGCCCTGCCGCGAGTAGCCGGTGAGGTGGTTGAACAGGGCGCTGACGTCCTCGCCGACCTCGGGGTCGGCGGTGAGCAGGCCGAAGTCCTCGTAGAGGCGGGCGGTCTTCGGGTGGTAGTTGCCGGTGCCGATGTGGCAGTAGCGGCGCAGCTGGCCCTCCGCGTCCTGCCGGACGATCAGCGCCAGCTTGCAGTGCGTCTTCAGCCCGACGAACCCGTACACGACGTGGCAGCCGGCCGTCTCCAGCTTCCGCGCCCACGCGATGTTGGCGCGCTCGTCGAACCGGGCCTTCAGCTCGACGACGACCACGACCTGCTTGCCCGCCTCGGCCGCGGCCATCAGCGCGTCCACGATCGGGGAGTCGCCGCTCGTCCGGTACAGCGTCTGCTTGATCGCCAGGACGCGCGGGTCGGTCGCGGCGTCCTCGATCAGCCGCTGGACGGTCGTGGTGAACGAGTCGTAGGGGTGGTGGACGAGCACGTCCCGTTCACGGATCGCGCTGAAGATGCTCGCATCCGCCGGCAGTGCCTCCTTGGACGGCACGAAAGGGGGATATTTCAGCTCCGGCCGGTCGAGGTCGGCGATGGCGGCGAGCCCGCCGAGATCGAGCGGGCCGACGACGCGGTAGATCTGGCCCTCGTTCACGGCCAGTTCGGAGGTCAGCAGTTCGAGCACGCCGGTGGAGATCGACTCCTCGACCTCCAGGCGGACGACCGGGCCGAAGCGGCGGCGCAGCAGCTCCCGTTCGAGGGCCTGGAGGAGGCCCTCGCTGATGTCGTCGTCGATCTCCAGGTCCTGGTTGCGGGTGACGCGGAACGCGTGGTGCTCGACGACCTCCATCCCGGCGAACAGCTGGCCGAGATGCGCGGCGATGACGTCCTCCAGGGGCGTGAACCGGTCCGGGGACGCCTCGATGAACCGGGGCAGCAGCGGCGGCACCTTGACGCGGGCGAACATCGTCGCGTCCGTCTCCGGGTCGCGGACGATCACCGCGAGGTTGAGCGACAGGCCCGAGATGTACGGGAACGGGTGCGCGGAGTCGACGACGAGCGGGGTGAGGACGGGGTAGATCCGGTCGCGGAACAGCCGCCGCAGCCGCTCCTGTTCGGTCTCGGCGAGCTCGTCCCAGCGCAGGATGTCGACGCCCTCGTCGCCGAGCCCCGGCCGGATCTCGTCGCGGAAGCAGGCCGCGTGCCGCGCCATCAGCTCGTGCGCGACCTCGCCGGTGCGTTCGAGCACCTCGCGGGGCTGCCGGCCGCTCGCGGACGGGACGGCCAGCCCGGTCGCCATCCGGCGGGCCAGGCCCGCGACGCGGACCATGAAGAACTCGTCCAGGTTGCTCGCGAAGATCGACAGGAACCGGACGCGTTCGAGCAGCGGCAGCGCGGGGTCCTCCGCCAGCTCCAGGACGCGCTGATTGAACCGGAGCCAGCTCTCCTCGCGATCGAGGAAGCGGTCCTCCGGCAGCGCCTCGCCTTGGTGGTGGATTTGTCCTGGATTGACGGTCATACGGTGATATTCCCTGAGCAAGGTGAACGACAGTCGAACTCGGTTGATTAGCCGAAGTATCAGACACCCCGATGATCCCCTTGGTTCGGGTAGTTAACCCGCTCCTTGAACCCACGTCACAGACAGGCGGCGGGCGCACCCACCGAACACTCTCTGGCTGGAGGGGTTCACTGTGGGGGGTGGCGTTGGTAGACCGTGAATCGTGACTCATCACGAGGCCTTTCCGCCGTCCACGACCGTAGTGTTCTGGCCGCGGTGCTCAGCCGTCCACGGATGCTTGGGACGCGCCGTCGAAGGGCTGGGCGGTTGTCCCGCCCACCTGCATCCGGACGAGTTCGGACGGTTCGTGGGTTCACTGCGTCCTGGCGCGGACGTCGATCTGCGTGGCGTCACCGTCCCGGCGTGGTTGCTGAACGCCCTGTTAGACGCCGTGACCGGGCCCGACGGGCGGCCCCACCTGGGGCGGACCCGGTTCGACCGGGCGGTGCTGCCGTCCGACGCGGGGATGCGCGGCTTCTGCGTGGAGGGCGACAGCTCGTTCGACGGCGCCTTCTTCCTCGGCGGCGCCTCGTTCTACGACGCGCGGTTCTTCGGCAACGTCTCGTTCCGCGGGGCGCGCTTCGGGCGGAACGTGTCCTTCCACGGGACGCGTTTCCACCGGCACGCCTCGTTCGAGGAGGCCGTCTTCGCCGAGGACGCGTTGTTCGGGGAGGCGGGCTGGCTCGCCGACGCGTCGTTCGGGCGCGCGGTGTTCATGGGCGCGGCCTGCTTCGACCGGGCCGGGTTCGGACGGGACGCCGCGATGCAGGCGGCGTCCTTCGGCGGGGACGTCTCGTTCAAGCGCGTCCGGGTCGCCCGGCACGCGCGGTTCGAGCGGGCCAGGTTCCGCCGTGGCGCGTGGCTCGGGCCACTGGTCGTGGGCGGGCGGATCGGGCTGGCGG
>JBOHBY010000651.1:0-1546 GCA_050698635.1 Spirillospora sp. | reverse complement strand
GCCCCGAACGCGGCGGCGCCGAACAGCAGCAGCCGCCGGCGGCCGAACCGGTCCCCGAGCGCCCCCATCGTGATCAGGAGTCCGGCGAGCAGGAATCCGTAGATGTCGAGGATCCACAGCTGCTGGGAGCTGGACGGGTCCAGCTCCGCGCTGATGAACGGGACGGCCAGGTAGAGCACCGAGACGTCCATGGAGATGAGCAGGTTGGCCAGTACGAGGACCGCGAGTCCGGTCCATTCCCGCCGGCCTGCCCGCGGGTGAGTTTCGGTGGTGAACATGGTCCTCCGTCGTTGCGCGTTGCGCGTCAGGGCGGGCCGGTCGCCGTGCCGGCGAGCCTGGCCCGATCGATCTTCCGGTTGGCGTTCAGCGGGAAGTCGGCCACGTGCCTGAACAGCCGGGGCATCATGCCTTCGGGCAGGGTCCGGCGCAGCTCGCGGGTGAGGACGGCGGGGGACGCGGGCGTACCGGTGTAGAACACGACCAGTTCGAGACCGCCGGCGGTCGCGGGCCGGGTGACGGTCACGGCGTCCTCGACGCCGGTGCAGGACCGGACGGCCTCGTCCACCTCGGCGAGCTCGACCCGCCAGCCGTGGATCTGCACCTGCGCGTCCAGCCGGCCGAGGTAGACCAGCTCGCCGCCTGCCGCCCGCCGGACCCGGTCTCCTGTCCGGTACCAGGTGCGGCCGTCGTGTTCGAGGAATCGTCCGGTGTTGTCCGCCGGGTCGAGGTAGCCGGCCGCCATCTGCGGGCCGGTGATGCACAGTTCGCCCTCGGCGGCTTCTACGCCGCTGTCCGTCCCGAGGAGCAGGTGGTCGTGGCCGTCGTGGACGGCGCCGATCGGCACGTGGCCGTTCGCGCCCAGCGTCGCCGACGTCTCCGGGGACCAGCGGTGCCCGGAGACGGTGATGGTCAGCTCGGTCGGCCCGTAGAGGTTCTCCACCACCGAGCCGGGCGCGGCGGCTTGCCAGTCGGCCGCGTCGGCGCAGCGCAGCGCCTCCCCGGCGAAGAAGCTCCAGCGCAGCGACGGCATGATGGCGGAAAGGCCGCCCATCCGGCGGGTCAGCGCGATCGCGCTCGGCGTGGAGAACCACACGGTCATCTCCCGCTCGGCGACGAACGCGGGCAGGTCGGTGTACGCGCGGACGGGGACGGTGTGCGCGCTCGCCCCGGCGCCCCAGGCGCAGAACAGGTCGAACATGGCGCAGTCGAAGTTCAGGCCGAAGGTCTGCGAGAACACGTCGTCGGCGTGGAAGTCGTAGCGCTCGTCCATCAGCCGGAAGTAGTGGTGGGTGTTTCCGTGCGTGATCGGCACGCCCTTGGGGCGGCCCGTCGAACCGGACGTGAACAGCACGCACGCGACGTCGGAGGAGGCGGCGGGACGTGGCGCGGCGAGCGCGTCGCGGGGCTCGGAAAGGATCGGGGTGAAGCCGTGCCGCCGGGCGTCGGCGGGGTCGGGCGTGAGGACGGCGGCGTCCAGCTCCGCCGCCGCGAGCCCGGCCAGGCCCGCCTCGTCGGCGACCAGCGTCCGCACCCCGGCCGCCTGGAG
>JBOHBY010000650.1:0-5983 GCA_050698635.1 Spirillospora sp. | reverse complement strand
CCTACGGGGCGCACGGGTCAGGCGACATCTTCCTCGCCTTCTCCAACGCCAACCCGGGCGCGATGAGCCGCGGCTTCCCGGACGGCGAGCCCGGCTACGAGGCGCTGCGGTTCGTCCCGTGGAACCGGATCGACCCGTTCTACGAGGCGGTCGTGCAGGCGGTCGAGGAGGCGGTGCTGAACGTGCTGCTCGCCGCCCGTCCCATGGTCGGACGCGACGGGCACCGGTCCCCGGCCCTCCCGCACGACCGGCTGAAGGCCCTGCTCGCCGCCCGCAACGTGCTCTAGCGGGCGGATTGGATCACGTGTCGACGAACGTCTGCGGGACGATCACGCGCAGCGCGTTGCCGCGCAGCCGGATCGACACCGGGGTGCGGCCGCGGACCTCGCCGTCCACGTCCACCCGCAGCGGCGGATCGGTCTCGATCTCCACGTGCGCGGTGGTGAGGAACGCGTCCTCGTCGAGCGTCCGGTACGGCCCGGTCAGCACGTGCCGGGCCGTCGCCGATGCCAGCCGCAGCCGCCGGTGGTCGCCCAGCCGGTAGACGGCCAGCAGCCGGTCGTCGGGGCTGGCGTCGCGGGCGATGCGGCGCCCGCTCTGGTGCGCGCCGTTCGCGACGTTCAGCTGGTGCGTGGCCAGCTCGCGGGTCTCGCCGTCGATCGTGATCCGGGCGGTGAACGCCTCGTGCCCCGCCAGCAGCCGCGCCGCCGTCAGCGCGTACGCCGCCCGGCCCATGACCCGCTTCAGCGCGTGCGGGACGGTCGCGGCGACCTCGACCGACAGGCCGAGGCTGATCATGTTCGCGAAGATGTGCTCGCGTTCGCCGCCGGGCCCCTCGCCCTGGGGGTCGCCGGTGCTCTCGAACCAGCCGACGTCGACGTCGGCGACCTTCCCGCCGGCGGGCCGGCCGACCGCGAGGGTCCGGACGGCGCCGGGCAGGTCCATCGGCAGTTCCAGGCTGCGCGCGAAGTTGTTGGTGGTGCCGAGCGGGAGCACGCCGAGCGCGATGTCGCGGTGCGCGAGATGCCCGACCGCCTCGGCGACCGTGCCGTCCCCGCCGCCGACGACGACGAGGTCGGGCTCCAGCGCGAGGACGTCGGAGAACAGCTCCCGCAGCCGGGTCGGGTCGGTCACCGGGAACACCTGGCCGAACTCCAGGCCCGCCTCGCGGAGCATCCGGCGGGCCCTGCCGTAGAGCATGCGGCCCCGCCGCGAACGGGAGTTGATCACCAGCACGGCGCGCCCGCCGCCGCCGATGGCCGCCTCCAGCTCCGCCTTGCTCCGCATCTCCGGCACCGTCCTCGGGCCCCCTCCCTTCGGCCTCACCCTACCGGGAAACGCGGACCCGAACCCTGCCCCGAATTTTGTCGGCCGCTTATTCGCCGTTGAATCATGGCCCTGGCTGGGAACCATTGGAGGTACGGCACATCTGAATGACCGGGGCGAAAACATGGGGCTACGCGAATCGGCGGGAACGGGATTCATCGCGGGTGCCATCGCGGGCGCCGACGACGGTGCCGCCGTGGTCCGGGAGTGTCGGCCGCGCCGCCGCGTCCTCGATCTCGCGGTCCGGTCGCCCGTCCTGGACGGCGTCGGCCACGCCCGGCTCCTGCTGCCCCGCCGCTGGTCACGGGAGGCGTCCCGGCGCTGGCCCGTCCTCTGGCTGCTGCACGGCGTCGAGGCCGGGGCCGGGGCCGGGCCGGACGGCCACACCGCCTGGAGCGACCATACCGACATCGAGGAGCTCACCGAGGACGCCGACGCGATCGTCGTCATGCCGGACGGCGACCCGTGCGGCAATTACACCGACTGGTGGAATCGCGGCGACGGCGGCGCACCGAAGTGGGAGACGTTTCATCTGGCCGAGCTACGGCAGATCCTCGAACGCGGATACCGCGCCGGAGAAGACCGCGCGGTCGCCGGAAACGCGATGGGCGGCCTCGGCGCGCTGTCGTACGCGGCCAGGCACCGCGGGCTGTTCCGGGCGGCGGCCTCGTTCAGCGGGCCCGTCCACACGCTGTACCGCGACCCGTCCGGGCTGGACGTCGCCGACCTCGTCGAGCTGGGCGTCGCGATCGGCGCGCCCGCCCGCGACTGGACCGACGTCTGGGGCGACCCGGACGAGCAGCGCGCCGTGTGGCGCCAGCACAACCCGTACGACCTGGCCGACCGGCTCGCCGGGGTCCGCCTCCACGTGAGCGCGGGCGACGGCGCCCCCGGCCCCTGCGACGCCCGACCCCGTCCTGGTTCTGGTTCCGGCCCCGGCCCCGGTTCCGGTTCCGGTTCCGGTTCCGGACGTGACGTCGTGGAGTCGCTCGTCCACACGGTGTCGCGGGAGTTCGCCGGCAAGCTCCGCAAGATCGGCGTCCCGGTCTCGACGCACTTCTACCGCGGCACCCACACCTGGCCGTACTGGCGCCGCGAGCTCCGCGCGACGCTGCCCGCCCTCCTGGCCGAGATCTCCTGATCTTCTAGCCCCTGATCTCCGGCCCGGCTTGCGGGCCCGGCCGGCGGCTAGGGTCGGGGACGTGACCGAACCTCGTTCTGACGCCGATGTCCCCGGGTTCTGGCGGGCGCTGGGGCTGCCCGGGATCATCGACGTCCATGTCCATTTCATGCCGCAGCGGCTGATGAGCGCGGTCTGGAGCTACTTCGACGAGGCCGGCCCGCTGCTCGGCACCGCATGGCCCATCCGGTACCGGGACCCGGAGGACGAACGGCTGGCGTTCCTGCGCGGCCTCGGCGTACGGGCGTTCACGTCGCTGCTGTACCCGCACCGTCCCGGCATGGCGGAGTCGCTGAACGAGTGGGCCGCCGGGTTCGCCGCCCGCGTCCCCGAATGCGTCCAGAGCGCGACGTTCTTCCCCGAGCCCGGCGTCGAGGCGTACGTGCGCCGGGCCCTGGACGGCGGCGCCCGCGTGTTCAAGGTCCACCTCCAGGTCGGCGGGTTCGACCCGCGCGCCAAGGAGCTCGACGGGGTGTGGGGCGCGCTCGCCGACGCGGGCGTCCCCGCGATCGTCCACGCGGGTTCGGGGCCCGTCGCCAACGGCCACACCGGGCCCGGTCCGTTCGGCGAGGTCCTCGCCCGCCACCCGCGCCTCACCGCGATCGTGGCGCACCTCGGCGCGCCGGAGTACGGCGCCTTCCTCGACCTCGCGGACCGGTACGGCGGCGTCCACCTGGACACGACGATGATCTTCACGCGGTTCGCCGCGCTGGCCGCGTTCCCGGACGCGCTCCTGCCCCGGCTGCGCGACCTCGGCCTCGCCGGACGCGTCCTGCTCGGCACCGACTTCCCGAACATCCCCTACGAGTACGCGCACCAGCTGGAGTCGCTGGCCGCGCTCGGCCTCGGTGACGACTGGCTGCGCGCCGTCTGCTGGGACGGCCCCGCCGCGCTCTTCGACGTCGGCGGCGTCGGCGACCCGGGTCAGTGATCGCAGGGGGCGCTGCCGGCGTGCTCGTGGGGCTCGCCGGAACCCGCCACGTGGCGCGGGCCGTGCGGGTCGTCGCAGTGGCCGTGCCCGCCGTCCGGCGGGTCGCCGACATGGTCGACCTCCAGCGTCGAGTGCGTGATCCCGTACGAGCCGCGCAGGAGTTCCTGAAGGTCGCGGCGGACGGCGTGGCAGTCGCCCTTGGTGTCGACGAGCACGTGCGCCGACAGCGCCGGATACCCGGAGCTGACCTCCCACACATGCAGGTCGTGGACCTCCTCCACACAGGGCCGCCTGGCGAGCCTGGTGCCCAGCTCGGACGGGTCGATCCCGGCGGGCGCCGCCTCCATCAGCACGCGGCCCGCGTCCCGCAGCAGCCCGTACCCGGCCTTGAGCATCAGCGCCGCGACCAGCAGCGAGGCGACCGCGTCCGCGCGGTTGAAACCGGTCGTCCAGACGACGAGCCCGGCGACGGCGGTGGAGATGAACGCGAACAGGTCGTTGAGGATGTGCTGGAACGCGCCCTCGACGTTCAGGCTGCGCCGGTCCGCCCGGCTGATCAGCATGGTCGCGGCGACGTTGACGGCGACGCCGGCCAGCGCCGTCCAGAACACGAACTGGCCGTTGACGTCGTGCGGTTCGACCAGCCGCCGGACGCCCTCGTACACGAAGTAGACGGTGAGCAGGATCAGCGTCAGCCCGTTGAGCTGCGCGGACAGGATCTCGGCGCGGCGCAGGCCGTAGGTGTAGCCGCCGCGCGGCGGGCGCGCGGCGATCCGCATCGCGACCAGCGCCAGCGCGATCGCGAACGCGTCGGTCATCATGTGCGCGGCGTCGGTGATCAGCGCCAGCGAGCTGGCGATCACGCCGACGGTGACCTCGCCCGCCATGTAGACGACGATCAGCACCAGCGCGCCGGTGAGCAGCCGCCGGTCGGCGTTCGGCGACACGCCATGCCCGTGCCCGTGCCCGTGCCCGTGACCCTGACCGGCGTCGTGACCGTGACCGGTGTCGTGGCCCGGTTCGGGCTTCCTGCGGCCGATCATGCGGGCTCGCTTTCCTCGGAGTGGCCGACGTGGGCGAGGGCGAGGTCGAGCAGCATCCGGACGTGCGAGTCGTCCAGCCGGTAGTAGGCCATCCGCCCCGCCCGGCGGACCCGGACCACGCGGTTGGCGCGCAGCAGCCGCAGCGAGTGCGACACCGCCGACTCCGAGTGCCCGCAGGACGCGGCGATGTCGCACACGCACATCTCGCCCCCTTCGAGCAGCGCCGTGATCACCCGGAGCCGTCCGGGATCGGACAGCAGCCCGAACACCTGGGCCAGCTCGGTGATCGTGTCGGGGCCCGGCAGCGCGGCGGAGACGGCGACGACCTTCTCCGGGTCGACCACGCGGACCGCGCACGCCTCGAGCCCCGCGATGACCCGGACGACATCTGACTGGCTGCTCATATGTGCAGACTACATGGCGTCAGGAGACGGTCGCGACCGGCCCCCTGGACGGCGGGAGCGAGATCGGCCCCCGCGGCGGCGCGGTGGGCGGCGCCATCCCGCCCGTACCCCCGTCCGGCGGCCCGCCGGGCCCCTGACCTCCGCCTTCGCCCTGTCCGCCGGGGGTCACGCCCGGCGTGGGCGTGTCCACGGTGCCGGGCGTCTGCGTGCCGGACGGCTCGATACCGGGCGATTCGGTGCCCGGCGTCCCGGTGCCCGGCGACTCCATCCCGGAGTCGGACGGCGACGGCGAGCCGCTGTCCGGGGTCTCGGTCTCCGTGGCCGGAAGCGCGATCGGCGGCCCGTCCGCCTCGCCCTCGGTGGCGCGTGGCCGCTGGAACCCCATCGTGCCCTCAGGATCGACAAGGACGAACGTACCGACCGTGCCCTTCCGGGAATCCCGGGGGCGAACCCAGGTCACATTCCGCTTGTCGAATCCCGGCCAGGATCGGCCACTGTAGGACGCGTTCTCGACGGTGACGTTCTGCCCCGGCAGGCTCAAGGGATTGCCGCAATTACACTTAACCGCGGGCACTCCGTAGCCATTGATCAAAACGCCCATTCCGGCCTGAAGGACGGCGGGCGCGCTCGTCGGTTTCCCGTCGCGGTACCCGTGGTTCGTGACGAGCGTGTCGGTGCGCAGCAGCACCGGGGTCAGCCGCGACACATAGCGCGGAACATCGCTGACGGGGATGCCCCGCACCTGCGCCCACGCCCGCGCCTTGTCCGGGTTGGCCTGCAGAAACGCGACGAGCTTCGGCTTGTCGCAGGTCGACTCGCGGCGCGTACCGCCGTACAGGCCTGGGGAGTCGCCGTCCTTGGCGCCGCCCGCCCGCGGCCGCTCCTTGACCTTGGTCTTGTCGGTGTTGGACGCCTGCGTGTACGGGTCGGGCCCGGGTGTTCCGACCGTCAACCGGGTGATGGTCGCGCCGGTGTCCCCGCAGCCGGACAGCGTGCCCGCGGCCAGCGCCAGGGCCGCCGCCGCCGCGCCCGCGACCGGCACGGCGCGAACCCCGCACCGAACAATTAGCGAATGGATCACCGGCATGTTTCCTCTCCC
>JBOHBY010000649.1:0-1871 GCA_050698635.1 Spirillospora sp. | reverse complement strand
GTCGCCGGCTGGGCGCGGACGCAGCGGCTGGAGCGCGCCCGCCGTGACCTGACCGACCCGTCCCAGCGCGCCACACCCGTGCAGGCGGTGGCGGCGCGCTGGGGATTCGCGCACGCGTCGGATTTCTCGCGGGCGTTCCGCCGCGCCTATGGCATGTCCCCGCGCGACTACCGGGAGGTCATGCGCGGTTAGGCCGCGGCCGTCGCGCGCGCGCGCGTCGTGGCGGGGTGGTGGCGGGGTGTTGTCAGGTACACCCCGGGTTCGGGTTCTGGGCCCAATGCCGGTCATCCGGTCTCCCGGAAGAGTTGATCACGTCAGCGAACGACCTTCCGAGGAGGAACCCCCATGGCCCGCAGGCACGTCGCAGCCGCCGTCTCCGCCCTGACCGCCGTCATCGCCGGGACGGCCCTCATCACGACCGTCGCCGACGGCGCGAGCGCCGCGACCGGACCTTCGCGAAGCGGGCACAACGGGAAGGTGCAGGAGGCGGCCGACCGGCTCGTCGCCGACGGTGCGCCCGGCGTGATCGTGATGACCCGGCGCGGTGGACGTGTCTCGCACGTGACGGCGGGCACGTCCGACAAGGCGACGGGCGCGCCGATGGACCACCGGCTGCTGTTCCGGATCGCGAGCGTGACCAAGTCGTTCACTTCGACGGTCGTCCTGCAGCTGGACGCCGAACGCCGCCTCTCCCTGGACGACACCGTCGAGAAGTGGCTGCCCGGCGTCGTCCGGGACAACGGCAACGACGGTTCGAAGATCACCATCCGGCAGCTGCTGGCGCAGACCAGCGGGCTGAACGAGTACGTCCAGGACCCGCGGATCATGGGCGACCCGGCGCGCGTGTGGACGCCCGCCGAGCTGGTCGCGATCGCGACGGAGAAGCCGCCCGCGTACGCGCCCGGCGAGGGGTGGAACTACTCCAACACCAACTACGTCCTCGCCGGGATGATCATCGAGAAGGTCACCGGACGCCCGGCGGGCGAGGAGTACCAGCGCCGGATCTTCACACCGCTGCGGCTGCGGCACACGTCCTACCCGACGACGTCCACCGAGTTCCCCGGCCGGTACGTACACGGCTACCACCCGGGGTTCGGGGACGTGAGCACGCAGGTCAGCCCGTCCAGTGCCCGGACGGCCGGCGGCATCGTGTCGACCGTGGACGACGTCGCGAAGTTCCACCGGGCCCTGTTCACCGGACGGCTGCTGCCCGCCCGGCAGATGCGCGAGTTGCGGACCGTCCGTCCGGTGAACGACGCGGGCGTCGTGGAGGACTACGGGCTCGGCGTCGCGCGGATCAAGTTCTCCTGCGGGTACGCGTGGGGCCACGACGGCGGCTTCCCCGGCTACCGCACGTGGACGTACACGAGCGCGGACGGACGCCGCCAGGCCGTCCTCACCTACAACGCGTCCGGCCTCGAAGACGGCGAGAAGTTCCGCACGGATCTCGGTAAGGCGGCGGAGGCGGCCTTCTGCGGCTGATCTGCGATCGTGAGCAAGCGCCCGGCCCCCCGATCAGCGCGGTGGGGCCGGGATCTTGCCTATGCCGAGGGTGTTCCGCGCGGGCATCAGTCCGGTCTCCAGGACCTTGACCAGGATCGGCATCGTGAGCTCGGCGAGGCGTTCCGACTTGTCGGCGCCGAGCGTCCGCCACGGCTCGTAGGCGAGGTCGTCGGTGGTCCGTTCGACGGAGTCGCGCAGCTCACGGCCCCGGTCGGTGGCGGTGCCGTCCGGGTGGACGAGCCCGCGCGCGGCGAGGCGGTCGCGGGCGGCGGCCCATTCGGCGTCCGTCCAGCCGCGGCTCGCGAACGTCTCCACGGGCGCGGCGCCGACGGCGGCGAACGAGACGAGCGCCTCGACGGGGTCGAGCC
>JBOHBY010000648.1:0-1641 GCA_050698635.1 Spirillospora sp. | reverse complement strand
CGTGAACGTCAGCGCGAAGGACCAGGGCACCGGGCGCGAGCAGTCGATGGTCATCACCGGCGGCAGCGCGCTGCCCACGGACGACATCGAGAAGATGGTCCGCGAGGCCGAGCAGTACGCCGAGGAGGACCGCCAGCGCAAGGAGGAGGCCGAGGTCCGCAACCAGGCCGACACCCTCGCGTACTCGACCGAGAAGTTCCTGCGGGAGAACGACGACAAGGTCCCCGCCGAGCTCAAGGACGAGGTCGGCGCCGCGGTCGCCGAGGTGAAGACGGCCCTTGAGGGCACCGACGTCGAGGCGATCAAGGGCAGCGCCGAGAAGCTGGCGCAGATCAGCCAGAAGATGGGCGCGGCGATGTACGCGCAGAACCCCGACGGCGCGCAGCCCGGCGCCGAGGACCACGGTCCCACGGCCGACGCCCAGGGCGGCGAGCCGCAGGACGACGAGGTCGTCGACGCCGAGATCGTGGACGACGACAAGCCCAAGGGGGACCCGTCGTGACGTCCTCCTCTGACGAGGGCGAGGAGAAGGAGGGCCCGGTGATCCGCGACAAGCGGCGCATCGATCCCGAAACGGGGAAGGTCCGGGAGCGGGCGGCGGCGGAGTCGTCGCCCGGCCCGGAGGCCCCGCGCAACGGGGGCGCCACGGTCTCGGACGAGGAGCTCACCTCGCTCCAGACGCAGCTGGCGGAGCGTCTCAGCGACCTCCAGCGGCTGAAGGCGGAATACGACAACTACCGCAAGCGGGTCGAGCGCGACCGGGCGGCGGTCCGGGAGCAGGCGCTCGGGCAGGTGCTGTCCGAGCTGCTCCCGGTGCTGGACGACATCGGCCGCGCCCGTGACCACGACGAGCTCAACGGCGGGTTCAAGTCCGTCGCGGAGAGCCTGGAGGCGGCCACGGGCAAGCTCGGCCTCGAACGCTACGGCGAGAAGGGCGAGCCGTTCGACCCGGTCGTGCACGAGGCGCTGATGCACGCGTACTCGGCGGACGTGACCGAGACGAGCGTGATGGACGTCCTCCAGCCCGGTTACCGCATCGGCGAGCGCATTCTGCGTCCCGCGCGGGTCGCGGTGGCCGAGCCCGACCCGGACGCCGGCGACGAGGGCAAGGCCGCCGGTGAGGCGGCCGCGGAGGCCGGTTCGGAGGCCGGTTCGGGTGACGAGCCGGGTGACGACGGCGAATGATCCCGCACGGGCCCGTCCCGTCCGGGGCGGGCCCCTCGGGGTCGTGTGAAGACATGTGGCATGTGGCGATAGCAGAGAGCGGGGCGCCGTGAGCACCAAGGACTACCTGGAGAAGGACTACTACAAGGTCCTCGGTGTCGCGAAGACCGCCTCGCAGGAGGAGATCAAGAAGTCGTACCGGAAGCTGGCCCGCAAGTACCATCCGGACGCGAACAAGGGCGACGCCGACGCCGAGGAGCGTTTCAAGGAGGTCTCCGAGGCCTACGACGTCCTGTCCGACGACAAGCGCCGCAAGGAGTACGACTCGGTCCGGTCGATGCCGGGCGGTTTCCGCGGCCAGCAGGGCGGCGGTTTCCCGTTCGACCTCGGCGACCTGTTCGGGCAGGGCGGCGCCGGCGGCACCGGGACGCAGACCGGCACCGGCGCGGGTGAGCGCATCGGCGACCTGTTCGGCGG
>JBOHBY010000647.1:0-19859 GCA_050698635.1 Spirillospora sp. | reverse complement strand
GGCCGCGACCGGCGCCCGGTTCGACTGGCGGGGCGCCGCGCTGCTGTCCCCCGGCCTTGCCGCGCTGGTCTACGGATTGACCAGGGTCGCGCACGACAGCCCGGCGTGGCAGGTGACCGCGGCGCTGGTGGCCGGCGTGGGAATGCTCGCCGGGTTCACCCTGCACGGTGTGCGGACCAAGGGCGTCCCCCTGCTGGACCCACGGCTGTTCGTCCGGCCGCCCTTCGGGGTCGCGGCGCTGGCGCTGCTGGCGTTGGGCGCTTCGGTGTTCGGCACGATGTTCCTGCTTCCGCTGTACTTGCAGGGGCCCGGCGGACTGTCGGCGTGGCAGACCGGGATGCTGCTCGCCCCGCAGGGGGTCGGGGTGGCCGCCGGGACCGTCCTGGTGACCCGGGCGGTGGACGCGGTCGCTCCCCGCACGCTGGTGCTCGGCGGGATGGCGCTGGTCGCGGCCGGCACGGTCGCGTTCACCCGGCTCGGGAACGGGGTGCCGGACGAGGTGGTCGCCGGTTCCCTCTTCCTGCGCGGGGTGGGCGCGGCGATGATCAGTACACCGATCATGACGCTCGTCTACCGCCGGGTGAGCCGGGCGGAGCTGCCGCGGACGGCGGTCGCGCTGAATCTGCTCAGCATGCTCGGCGGCTCGATCGGGACGGCGGCCGTCGCCGTCGTCCTGCAGGTGAGGATCGCGGCCCGCCCCGGCCAGGCGGCGGTGTTCGGCGACGCGTTCTGGTTGGTGCTCGGTCTCATCGTGCTCGCCGCCGCCGCCGCGTACGCCTTGCCGCGCCGGCATGCCCGTAGGCGCACCGCGGTGACGCCGCCCCAACTGGTCGATGGTCAGCTGCCGCCGGGCCGATGGGTCTGCACGGTCGAGGAAGTCGAGTCCAGCTACGTCATGGGGCAGCCTGGCGAACGGGAGGCGATCTGGAGTGAGTGGCGGCGCCTCACGTCGGCGCTTCGACAGGTCGTCGGTGAAGTACCGGCATGCTGGTTGTCAGGGAGCTTCTTCTCCGCCCGGCCAGACCCGGTGGACCTCGACTGCGTGTACTTGGTCGACACCATGAGGATTCAGAACGCCACGACCAACGCCGCGGCCTCGGACCCGAGAGCACTGGGGTTCCTCTCCGCCACAGCGACGGGCCGGATCAAGGGCGCCTATGGCATGCGTGTCGATTCCTACATCCTGGAGTGGACGCCGACACTCGGTACCGACCCTGAACCTGAGACAAAGCAGTACTTGGAGGCGCGAGGCTACTGGGACGACCTGTGGAGCCGCGGTCATGACGCGGACCGGCGTCTCGACTCCGTCCCACGACGCGGCTATCTGGAGGTGATCATTGATGGGTACGGCTGACCTGGCCTGGTTCCTTGAGCACGCTCCTGAGCCCCCGGACACCGCTTTTTCGCCGGCGGGACCGGGTGAATGGAGTCGGCGAAGCATTGAGGCGTCCATTGCCCGACGATCCGGGGTGTCTCGCACCGTGCGTTCTCGAGGAGAGCTTCGGCTGTGCGGCGGTGGGGTCCAAGGCCACCCGGCGGAGCTCGGCCAGTTCGGCCTGGTCGCCGCGGGCTGGCAACGAGCGGTCTCGGCCACCGGAGCGGCCCTCGAAGAATTCAGGGCGCTTCGCGGAGTGCTGCCCGCCGAGATCGTGCGGCGCACGACCCTGGTGCTCAACGCCGCTTCCTCGGCAGGTTCGATCATCCTCGGTCTCGAACCGATGAACGAGGTTGAGCCGGGTGGGAACGTGGCGCTGATCAACGCTCGTCGTCCACTCGCCGATCGCGCCTGCGCGGTACTCATCGGTCTGCTGGACGGCCTCGGCACGGACGACCCCGCCATCCACGACAGCGTGACCGCTTCGTTGGGGGAGCTCGGTCCCCGCGTCGGGAGCACGCTCGCCAATCTCGCCAGAGTGATCGTCCGCTCCGGTCTCACGCTCGACGCGACCTGGGCCGAACCTGGCTCAGCCACCGTCAGGGCAAGCATCACACCAACGGCGGCCGGACGTATGCAGAGCTTCATCGTCGGGCGAGGTCTCGACTCCGAGGAACAACTGTTCACCGGAACCCTGCGAACCGTGAG
Organism: Spirillospora sp.; assembly: GCA_050698635.1. Taxonomy (GTDB): domain Bacteria; phylum Actinomycetota; class Actinomycetes; order Streptosporangiales; family Streptosporangiaceae; genus Spirillospora. The sequence continues at coordinate 17,776 of JBOHBY010000647.1, read as the reverse complement.
CGACATGCAGTACTGGCTGGTGGCGCTTCCCGATGGCGAAACGGTGAAGATGAGCGCGAAGGAGCTTCCCTACCGGGAGATCAGCCATTGGCACATCGGCGCCATGGTCCAGCTTCGGGTAAGAGTCACCCTGCAAGAACAGCCCGACGGCCATGTGCGCCGCACCTTGACGATTTTCGAGGTCTCGGCACTGGACGATTACTGACAACGCACCGCGCACTCCAATCCGGCTTGACGCCGGTTCGCTGCCCCATTCGCGCCAGGTCGGCGTCACAGGACGGAGCATCGCGCCGCGCCTGTACCTGGCGCTCGGAACCTCCGGCAGCGACCACCACACGGCCGGGCTGGGCCGGGCCGGGACGATCGGCGCGGTGGTGAACCCCAGCCACTAATCTTGGGCGCGTGTCCCGCGAACCTGACCGTCCCCCGGCCGACGAAGGCTGGCTGATGTTGATCTACCGCGTGCCCAGCGGATCGTCGCGTGCGCGGGTGGCGGTCTGGCGCGAGCTGAAGCGGCTGGGCGGGCTGTACGTCCAGCAGGCGGTCTGCGTCCTGCCCGACCGCGGCGACCTGCGCCAGAGCCTCGACCAGATCCGCCGCCGCATCGACGAATTCGGCGGATCCAGCATCTTCCTCGCGCTGCGCGACGTCGAGGCCGACGCGCGCAAGCAGTTCGTCGACGGCTTCCGCAGCCAGTCGGCGAAGGAGTACGCGGAGATCATCGAGGAGTGCGACACGAAGTTCGTCAAGGAGATCGAGTTCGAGCGCTTCCGGGAGAACTACACGTTCGAGGAGGCCGAGGAGATCCGCCAGGATCTGGAGAAGCTCCGCCGGTGGCTGGCGCGGATCGAGGAGCGCGACTGGATGTCGGCGGACGGCCGCGACACCGCGCGCAAGAGGGTCGCCGAGTGCGAGCAACTCCTGGAGGAGTTCGAGGCCGACGTCTACGAGCGGACGCTCCCCGACCGGCAGTGACGCCCGGAGGGGCCGGCGGCGCGTCCGCACCACCGGCCCCCCTCTCAGCGCCTACGGCTTCTTGGCGCGGCGGCCGAGGTGCACGTCGATGGCCAGGCTGACCACGAACCCGGTCACGATTGCGACACCGCCGAGCACCGCCAGCCCGGCGTCGCCGAACAGGTCAAGGCGCACCATGGCCACCAGCACGGCGAGCGCCGCGACCACCGCGGTGGCGATCTTCCAGTCGTCGCCGATGACGAGGTCGTACCAGAACTGGCCGAAGGCTCGCAGGAACTTCATCGCGCGGGCTCCTCTCTCGGCTCGGCGGGCGCGGACACCCGGGGGCCCGCGCCGTCCCGCAGGACGAGGACGAGCGCGCGGCTGACGAGGAACCACACCGCCAGCAGCGCGATGATCGCGACGTCGCCGCCGGGCCACTCGACGCTGTGCCCGGACGAGCGGAACGTCCCGCTGCCCTCCACGACCCAGTACGTGCCGAACGACGCGAGCAGGAGCCCGACGCCGTACTTCAGCAGGTTCTCGTTGATCATCGACAGCGGCCGCCCGATCGCCCACGCGGCGGCGAGCACGACGATCAGCGCGGCGGCCGCGCCGGCGCTCGCGGCAGGCACGTTGTCGGCGTTGAGCCCGAACGTGATGACGATGAACACCACCTCGACCCCTTCGAGGAACACGCCCTTGAACGAGACCATGAACGAGAACATGTCGAGGCCGCCACCGCCCTGGCCCGCGGCCCTGGCCGCCGCGACCTCCTCCCGGTAGATCGAGTCCTCGTCATGGATCGCCTTGCGGCCCGACGAGCGCAGGATGGCCTTGCGCAGCCACTGCAACCCGAAGATCAGCAGGAGCCCGCCGATCGCCAGTTGCAGCGCGGACTCCGGGACCCGGTCGCCGATCCCGTACCCGAGGACCACCGTCACGATGGCCAGCACACCCAGGGCGGCAGCCGTCCCGAGCAGGGCCGAGCGCCAACTTCGGGTGAACCCCATCGCCATCACGATGGTGGTCGCCTCCACCGCCTCTACGAAGCAGGCACCGAACGACGCGACGATGAGGCCCCACGTCGCGGCGGTCACCAGACCGCCCCTCCCGGTCTGCGCACCCACCCCGTGGCGGGGTGGCCTTCGGCCACGGAGAGGCTCCCCGGCCGGTCATACATCCTGCATTCGAACACGGTCATGATCCACTCTGGGGTTCCCAGGGTTCTATGAATCACTTGTTACATCGAGCGTATGTTGCTCAACTCACCCCGTCCACTCCCCGATGCGGCCGGGACGAGAGCGCGGCGACGATGGCATTGCACAGCGGCGCGCGGACGAATCCATGCGTGTGGCTCTGGGAATGGTCACTGCGATCGCTCTGCCAGCGGTCACGGCGAGGAGAGGCAAAGGGTCCGGCAACACTCGAAAGGCCCGGCCCGGTCCCGCTCAGCCGTAGCGGCGTCTCAGGCCCGTGGGCGGAGCCTGTACCACTGCGGCTTGGTCGTGTTCATCGGCCAGCCCAGACCCGCGGTCTCCGCGGGTTCGACGGTGAGCAGTTCCCACTGCGGGAACGCCTCCTCGACCTCCGCCTGGGACACCCCGCCTATGCGGGAGCGCATCCGGCCGGGGCCGAAGGCGAGCATCAGCAAGGTGGCGTCGGGCTTGGCGAGCGCGGAGACTCCCCGTCCCACAGCACTGCGCTGGCCGGCGTCGAAACCCTGGAAGCAGCCGATGTCGAGGAAGAAGTCGAACGTTCCCAGATCGGCCGATCGCAGATCCGTCACGTCTCCCAGGAGATAGGTGACCCCCTCGGTGTCGCGGCTCTTGGCGGCCTCGATCGCGGCCGGCACGTAGTCGATGCCCACCGCCTCCCAGCCGCGCCGCGCGAGGTCCGGGGTGAACTGTCCCCGTCCGCAACCGAGATCGAGCGCGCGGCCGAGGGGGCGCGACCGGTCGGCCTCCTCGCGGTCCAGCACGGCCGCGATGCTCGTGGCGGCCGCTTTTCCGTAGCGCTCCCAAGGAGTGAGCCCCAGGCGGTACATGCGGGCGTAGTTCGTCATCCGGGCTCCTCGTGCTCGGGGCCGCGCGGCGGTCACCTGCCGCTATCAACTACCACCCATAGTACTACGACCTGTAGTAATAGCCGGGGCAGAGTTTCCCTCGCAGACCGGGCGATCCGGTGGGCCTCCACGGTCGGCGTCATCATGCTGGCCGGCATCGCCGCAGTGATCAGCTATAAGCACATGTATCACCTGGTCCCGCGATACGGAGAAACATCGTGGACAGCGGCGCTGCTGCCGGTGAGCGTGGACGGGATGATCGCGGTCGCCGTCGCCGAACCATCCGTGGTCGGCGGGCTCGGGCGTCGCGTCAGGTGTTGAGGGGAGAAGCGCGGCGGCGCGGCTTGCGTCGGGGGATGACACGCGTGTCCGCGTGATGGGGGCCGGAGGTGCGGGGGCCCGGTTTCCGCGGTGGGATGGTTTTCGACGTGGTGTCGCCCTCTGGCGCGCGGGCGCCGGTGATGCGGGTCAGGTCGTGGTGGCCGGGGTGGAGGCGGGTGGTGTGCGGGGTGACGCCGGCCTTGGTCACGAGGTCGTTCATCTCGCGTCGCTGGTCGGGGAGGACGAGGGTGACCACGGTGCCTCGGCGGCCTGCGCGGGCGGTGCGTCCGGCGCGGTGGAGGTAGTCCTTGTGGTCGGCGGGCGGATCGATGTTGACGACGAGGTCGAGGTCGTCGATGTGGATACCGCGGGCGGCGACGTTGGTGGCGACCAGTACAGTGACGTCCCCGGCGTGGAAGCCGTTCAGTGCGCGGTTGCGTTGTGACTGCGTCTTGCCGCCGTGCAACGCGGCGGCGCGGATGCCGCGGGAGGTGAGCTTGCGGACGAGCCGGTCCGCGGCGTGCTTCTTGCCCACGAACATGATCACCCGGTCGTCGCGGGCGGCGATGCGCACGGTGGTCTCGTGCTTGTCGGCGTCGGCGACATGGAGCAGGTGGTGCTCCATGGTGGTGACGGCCCCGGCGGGCGGGTCGACCGAGTGGGTGACCGGGTCGCTGAGGAACCGGCGGACGAGCCGGTCGACGTTCTTGTCGAGAGTCGCGGAGAACAACATCCGCTGCCCGTCGCGTGGGGTCTGCTCCAGCAGCCGGGTGACCTGGGGCAGGAATCCCATGTCGGTCATCTGGTCGGCCTCGTCGAGCACGGTGATCCCCACCCGGTCGAGCCGGCAGTCGCCGCGTTCGATGAGGTCGGTGAGGCGTCCGGGGGTGGCGATCAGGACGTCCGCACCGCGTTGGAGGGCGTTCGCCTGAGGGGAGATCGACATGCCGCCGACCACGGTGGCGAGCCGTAGGTCAACGGCGTCGGCGTAGGGGGCGAGCGCGTCGGCGACCTGCTGGGCGAGTTCCCGGGTGGGGACCAGGACCAGTGCGAGGGGTGTGCGGGGTTTGGCGCGGTGGCCTGAGGTGCGGGTGAGCAGTGCCAGGCCGAAGGCGAGGGTCTTGCCGGAGCCGGTGCGGCCGCGGCCGAGGACGTCCCGTCCGGCGAGCGCGTTCGGCAGGGCCGCGGCCTGGATCGGGAAGGGGGTCGTCAGGCCGCGGCGGGTGAGGGCCGCCAGGAGCGGTGCGGGCATGCGCAGGTCGGAGAACGACTCGACCGCGGTCGGCGATGGGGATGACGGAGAGCGCCCTCGGGCGGGTGACTGGGGACTGCGGGACAAGGCGGAGCCTTCCTCGAAGCGGTGCGTGCGAGGAAGTGTTCCGCCGTGCGGGCTCGCGCCTCGCGGATGGAGGCCGGCGGAGAATTCTCAAGAACGAACCGGAGTCGCCCGGCGGCGTATGCGCCGCGGGCCATGGTGGAAACCATCGGTGGGCTTTGGGGTGAGCGGACCGCCCCGGAGCCATGGCTCGGGCGCGCACCGCTGCGGAGGCCCCTACGGGCCCCGCAGCGAACCGCTGATCAGGACGGGACGATGTTCTCCGCCTGGGGGCCCTTCTGGCCCTGGGTGATGTCGAACGTCACCTTCTGGCCCTCCTGGAGCTCGCGGAAGCCCTGCGCCGCGATGTTGGAGTAGTGAGCGAAGACGTCGGCGCCGCCGCCGTCCTGCTCGATGAAGCCGAAACCCTTTTCAGCGTTGAACCACTTGACCGTACCGGTGGCCATGTCGTCTCCTTTTGATCTGTCCCGTCCGCACACCGTGTGCGGTCGAGAACGCCGCGATGGCCCATCCGGAAAGGTCCAGAACAACAAAAAATGCGCCTGAGGTCAGATCCGACAGGCGCATCAACATGTCTATGGGAACCGCAACTACTCGCACAGTATCACACGCGACGCTGCCTGGATCGTGACGGGTTGTGAACGAGCTGTGATTTTGGGCATCTGCTCACCAGCTCTTTCGGGCCTCCGTTCTCCACTCCAGCGGGAATGTCGGAATTCTCTCCACGCACACGAGAATCTTCGAGCTCTGGGGCCTGCGCCAAGCCCGCGCGGAACGCCCGTAGAGAATATGGATCGCGCGTCCCTCTACGCCAAAGGGGCCGGCTGTTTTCTGAAAGGTGCGGAAGGCCCGATCCGGGTCGGCGGTCAGGTCGCCCTGGTGTGTCCTGCCCCCGTTGGTCATGCTCCGTTGCGTCACGTTCCCGTGGCCCGGGGCGGTCGAAGAGCGATGATCTGTGCTCTCATGGGGTCCGCCGGGACGGTCGCGCGCCGGTCCTCGGCGAGCTGGATCAGGCGGGCGGAGGTGTTGGCGAACAACAGCAGCTGGCGGGCGGTGGACGGGCTGAACGGTTCCGCCCCCGGGTGTCCGAGGACGGCGAGCACGCCGCGCGTGGCCTCCCCGGTGTCCAGCGGCAGGATCAGGATCGGGCCGGCCGGTAGGGCGCTGAGCGTCTGGTCGGCGACGATCCGCGCGGACAGGGCCCGGCGGGAACTGAACGCCCGGCCGAGCATCGATCGGCCCCGCCGTACGGTCAGCCCGTGTATTTGGTCGCTGCCGGCGCCGACCGCGATATCGATCCGCAGGATGAGGGCGTCGTCGGCGGGCAGGGCGATGAAGGCCAGCGGGACGTCCGCCATGACGCGAGCCTGCTCCGCCACCAGGGTCAGCAGTCCGGGCAGGGTGATCCCGTCCAGTACCGCCGCCATCAGGTCGAACGACGCGGCCAGGCGCCGGTCGTTCTGCACGCCCCGCGGCTCGTTCGGCGGCCCCCAGACACTGATTGGCAGATCGTCACCGGTCATGTCGTCATCTCGCTCTCCTCGTCCGCCAGGCGTCGGCCCGGTACTGGCCCGGCCGAGTTCGGTGCCGGACAGGGGTCCGCCCGTCGCGTCGGATCGTCCGTGTGGCCGCCGCCGACGTCCGCGGTCAAGCCGCGGCCGACTGGGCGTCCGGGCCGGCGGTCCGCGCCTCGGCTACGGAGGAGCGGACGGTGAAGACGCGGAAGAGTCCGGTGACCCGCAGCAGCCCCTGCAACCGGGGGCGCGGGGCGACGAGGACCATGGTCGCGCCGTTGGCCGCCGTCCGGCGGCGTGCGCCGACGAGCATCGCCAGTCCGGACTCGTCGCAGGACGTGACGTCGGCCAGGTCGATGATCACGTACGCGCCGGCGTCACGCAGCGCGACGTACAGGCGTTCCCGGAGCGGCGTGGTCGAGGCGGCGTCGAGTTCGCCGCTGAGGGTGATGACGGTGCGGTCGGCGAGCCGTTCGCTGGTCAGCCCGGCCTTGTGCGAGACGGTCCCGGTGCGGGGACCGGCCTCGGCGGTTCGGGTGGGCTGCTGTTGCGGCGTCATTGCGCCGGACCTATCTGGCCCCGAAGAGGACCGAGTATCGAGAAACCAGGGGGACGCGGGCTAGGCCACCCGCATCGAGAAACCCTCGTCGCGATGAGTCTACGCTCTCGCCTGCCATCGGTCCGGGCGCTCCAGCCCGTGCCGCGTGCAGGGTGACCTGGGCGTCCCGACCGCCTGCCGGCGATGACGGGCCGACGCCGTCGCCGCCGGGCGTGGGTAAGCCTATTAAGCCCGGATGCGCACATTGCGTGACGTACACTCGCGGTGCCAGGGGCATTTCGCGCGCGGGCCGCTATGCCGGCGCCGTCTCTGGCGGTACACGAACCGGTTCCGCACGAACCGAGGACGGGGCCCTTCCATGGCCCAGGACACCGGGCAACTCGTCTCCCCGCCCGCCACGACCACGCCGCCCGAACTCAAGGCGCCGCCGGCGCCACGGCTTCGCTTGGCCCCCGGCCAGGCGGGGCGCGGGGTCATGGACGGTGGCTGGTGGCCGAGATCCCGCGACGCCGTTGCCGAACTCACCGACCTGCTGACCGCTCTGACCGCTCTGGCCGGTGCGGGCGAGCCGCCGGCGGCGGCCACCCGCGTGACCATCGACTTCGACGACTGGGACGAGGTCCCGCTCCGCATCACCGTCCTCGGACGCGAGATCGGCGTGGGCTGGCTCGCCTACCGCGACCACATGGTCGCGATCACCTGCGGGCGGGCGGCCCCGACCATGCTTCTCGTCGTCCCGCCCGGAGCGTCGTCGTCATCGGCGGAGGCCGCGCTGGCCAGATCCGCGGTCGAGGCCGGTGACACGTTGCCGCAGGAGATCCTCGCTTCCTGCGACATCTTCACCCGCCGCGTCTGAGCCGCCCGGCATCGACGATCGCGCCGGTGACGCGCCTGTGAAGGGTCCTCGCGACGTCGCCGCCGTCCCCGGTGGGGACCTGCTGGGCGCCGCGCGGCCGGATCCGGCGCCCTGGGCGCGTCTTCGATCCGAAGCGTGACCCGCGCCCAGGGTGTTCGGGCTGAGCTGGAGGGAATGGGCCTGGTGTCCGATCCGGGGGGTGATGATGGCCGGGCAGGTGGACGATCGACCGGGTACGACTCATGACCGTCTGGTGGAGGCGATGAACTCCGGGGTTCTCGCCACCGATGAGTCCGGCCGGGTCACGGCGTGGAATCCGCGGGCGGAGCAGCTTCTCGGCCACACCCGCGACGAGGTGCTGGGAAGGCCGGTGCACCGGCTTCTGCACCGGGACGCCGAGGGCCATGTCCCGCCCGAACGGGACTGCCGCCTCATGCGTGCGCTCCGCACCGGCGTCCCCGACCATGGGGACGCCGAGAGATTCGCCCATCGCGACGGGCGGCTGGTGACGTGCTCCTGGTCGTCCGCGCCGATCTGCACCGGCGATCCGGCCGAGGCCGGGACGGGGGCGGTGGACGGGCTGGTCCTGGTGTTCCAGGACGCCGCCGACCGGGTCGCGGTCGAGCGCGAGCGGCGCGATCGGCTGGCCCAGGTGCGGCGGGCCAACTCCCGGCTGAGGCTGGTCGCCGAGATCACGACGGTGCTGTCGTCCACCCTCAACGAGGAGGAGCTGCTGCGGCGGCTGGTCCGGCTCGTGGTGCCCGCGCTCGGCGACTGGGCCGAGGTCGACCTGCTCATCCCGGACGGCCGCGTCGAGCGGGTCACCGCGACGCACCGCGAACTGTCCGCCGCCGACATCGCCGGGCTGGAGGGACCGCTCCCACCTCTACCGCGCATACCACGCGGTCCGCTGGCCCAGGTGCTCCGCGGCGGCGGCACGGTCGTGGTCGGCGGCGGGGCCGACGCGCGCTCCGACGAACCGCTGGACGCGGCCCGGCATGAACTCTTCCAGGTCATGGACGCCCACAGCGCGATCATCACCCCGCTCGCCGCCCGCGGTGAGACATACGGCGCGCTGACGCTGGGCTACTCGCGTCCAGGACACGGCTACGGGCCTGACGACAGGCTCGTCGTGGAGGACGTCGCGCGCCGCACGGGCCTCGTCCTGGCGAACGCCCGCCTGTACGCCGAGCAGCGCAACACGGCCGAGGCGATGCAGCGCAACCTGCTCACCCCCCTGCCGCAGCCGGGCGAGCTGCGGCTGGAGGCCAGGTACGTGCCCGCGACCCAGGTCAGCTGGGTCGGCGGCGACTGGTACGACGCGTTCGCGCTGCCCGACGGCGGCACCGGGCTGGTCATCGGCGACATCGAGGGCCACGATCTGTCCGCCGCGGCCCGCATGGCCCAGGTCCGCAACATGCTCAGGGCCCTGGCGTGGGACATGGCCGAGCCGCCCAGCACCGTGCTGGCCCGCCTCGACGGCGTCATGGCCGCCGTCAGCGACGCCGAACTCGCCACCGCCGTGTTCGGCCGCGTCGAAGAACACCCGGGCGGGCGATGGCACCTGCGCTGGTGCAACGCCGGCCATCCACCGCCCCTGCTGATCACCCGCGACGGCGGCACGCATTTCCTGGACGAGCACGGGATCCTGCTCGGCGACCCCGACCTCACCGGAACCCGCCCCGACGGCAGCCGCGCCCTCCCGCCGTCCTCGACCCTCCTGCTCTACACCGACGGCCTCGTCGAAACCCGCGACTCCGACCTGTCCGACCGTCTCACCAGCCTCCGCCGCCACGGTTCCCACCTCGCCCAGCTCCCCTTGCCGGACCTGTGCGACAAGCTCTTGGAGCGTGTGGAGCCCAGCGGCGAGGACGATGTCGCGCTACTGGCCGTCCGCATCCCGGGCTGACGCCCCCGGTCGCCGCGCGCTGTCCCTCAACCGCAGGGGCGGTCGCCTGTCGTCCCGGTCCGCCCACACCGTGCTGCGCGCCATCGCCGACGATCGAGGAATGACCCCCGCACACCCACCGCGTGCCGCGAGGATTCCTCCGGGGGTTCAGTCCGCCGTGGAGCCCGGGGTGAGCCGGTCTGGTGTGGTGAGCCAGCCGAGTCGTGCGGACATGGCGCGTGCGCAGTTGACGATGGCGGCGACCTGGCCGGAGTCGTCGTTGGCGCGCCACAGGACCGACCAGGGGTAGTAGGACGCCGGGTCGGTGAGCGGCCGCCATAGGGTGCCGGGCAGTGCGCTGATGCACGAGGACGGCACGCAGTACAGGCAGCGCCCCTGGGCGACCAGGTCGGCAGCGGCCCGGATGCTCTCGACCGTCCCCGCGTACACCGTCGGTGTGAAACCGGCGGCCCGGCACAGTTCGACGGTGAACTGGTTGAACTCCGGGGCTCGGACCTCCTCGGCGAGCAGTAGCGGCTCCCGGGCCAGGTCGGCGACCGGCACCGCGTCCAGGTCGGCGAAACGGTGTTCGCGCGGGATCAGGACGCCGAGCGGGTCGTGCCGGAACACCTGTGAGGCGATCTGGGCCGGCGCGAGCGCGGCGCGGCCGATGCCGACGTCCAGCCGGCCGTCGGCGAGCAGCTGGTACTGCTCGGGTACGCCCGCCTCGATCTGGTGGACGACCAGGCCGGGGTGGCGCGCCTGCGCCTCCTGGAGGATCTGGGGCATCGAGTCGTAGCTCCCGTCGATGATCCCCACGCGCAGGGCGGGCGCCGCGCTGCCGGCATTCCGCGCGGCCGCGACGGCCCGGTCCACATGCGCCAGGATCTGCCGGGCCTCGACCAGGAACGCCGCGCCGGCGGCGGTCAGCGCGACATGGTGCGTGCTGCGTTCCAGCAGCCGGACCCCCAGCTCACGCTCCAGACGCTGAATCTGCTGGCTCAACGCCGACTGCACGATGTGCTCCTGAGCCGCCGCGCGGCCGAAGTGCAGTTCCTCGGCGACGGTCACGAAGTAGCGTAGTTGTCGCAGCTCCACGACCGGCACCCCCCGCACACGACATCGCGCCGTCCGAGGCGGAAACCCCGTTTCCGTCACGTCGAACGGTTGGCCGAGGTCGGCGCCGGGCAGGAAGGCTCCGCCACAGAGCATAGGGTCGCACCCTGATCGGCCGGAAGGCTCCGGACGCTCCGCGCGGGTGTCATGGGCGCTGGTCATGAGTTCCGCTCGCCTCGGCGGTTTCCGGACGACGCCCGCGGCGGTTCACTCGACAGTGCCGTATCCCGGGTCTACCGGCCGGACGCGGAATCGCGGTCGCACCGCTGCCCGGACCGCCAGGCGCTCGGCGCCACCTGGACAAGGCTGCGGGTCTGCCTGAACCGTGGTTGGGCGGCGTGCTCCGACGACTCGTCCCACCAGCACGGCCGAGCGCGCTACCAGGAGACCGACCACGACCGCTGACACCGAGTATGGCGGCGACCTGTTCATTGCTCATGCTGTCCAGGCCGGTGGCGTGACGAGGGGTCAGGTGGACCCGCGCCGCCCGCACCTGCTCCGGCGCCGGGACGGGAAGACCGTGGGGCGGTGCGGACACCGTTCGGGAGCCGTGCGGGCGAGAAAGCCGGCGGGGCCCAGCCGGGCCGAAGCGTCGCGACCCGCTGCGTCATCGACTCCAACGTCGTCGTTCGTACCGGTCATCGAAGACCCCCCTCGGTGCCGACCGGGACGGCACCGCAGGCGCCCACCACGATCGCCCCTGTAAGGACCGCGTGGACACGCTGGAACGCCGTCCCGGACGGCCACGGATGGTTCGGCGGAGAAGCGGTGCCGTCATATCGGTGGCGGCGTCGACGGACGGCGCACGTGAAACCGGCGGGTGTCGGTGACGTGATCGGCGTTCAGGATGTCCTCCGGAGGCGGGAGGGCCGACGTCCAGGGCCGTCCGGCGCTGTGAGGGACTGCTCACCGCACATCGGACGGCCCCAGTGGATCAGCGCGGCCCCAGCAGTGACCGGCCCCGCCCAGCCAAGTCCAGTGCTCTCTCCAGGGACACAGGCGATCGGTGAATGGCTCATCACTAGGGCTGATCGGCGAAACGACGACGCCGTCGGGCCCGCGGGTGGGCGACTCGCGCGTACACTGCGGGCACCCGGCAACGACGGCACCCGTCCGCGGTCGACCCGCCACGCCGGCAACCCTGGCCGCCGGAGCGGTCCCACTCAGCTGATCTTCGCAACCTGCCCACCCTGAAGGACCCGGCGCCACGCCCGGCAACGGCGACGCCGACCCCGTCTGGTGGGACGGCCCGGACTTCCACCGGCCAACGATCGGAGACCGCATGCCCGCCCGAAGCCATGCCGGAGGGGACGCTTCATCCCCCAACTATCCCGACGTCTTGACAGTCGTTTGAACGGCGGCGGAACGCCGACCGGACCGACGCTCGGAATCACCGCGCGATCGGGCAAGGAGAACGAGCGCAGGCAACCGATCCACCCGCTGCACCTGGACCGGCTCGACCCCGCGCTCCGCTCGCGCGTCTATCTCGAACGCGGATACGGCGAACCATTCGGCGTCCCGGACGAGCACCTGGCGCCACATGTCGCCGGGCTCCTGCCCCGCGACGATCTCATCGCCCGCTGCGACGTCATCCTGATCCTCAAACCACAACCCGACGACCTCAAGCAGATGCGCCCGGGCCAGACCCTGTGGGGCTGGCCGCACTGCGTCCAGGACCCGGAGATCACCCAGCTCGCCATCGACGGGCGGCTGACGCTCATCGCGTTCGAGGCGATGAACCACTGGACGTCCGACGGCGGCTTCGCCCTGCACGTCTTCCACAAGAACAACGAACTCGCCGGGTACTGCTCGGTACTGCACGCCCTCGCCCTGACCGGGGCCACCGGCGCCTACGGAAGGCGGCGGCGCGCCGCCGTCATCAGCTTCGGCGCGACCGGGCGCGGCGCGGTCACCGCCCTGAACGCGCACGGCGTCCACGATGTCGACATCCTGACGCAGCGGGGCGTGAGCGCGGTCGGCTCGCCGATCCACTCGGCCCGGATCGTTCACTTCGATCGCCATCCGGACGACCCCGTCCGCACCCGGGTCCTCACCGACGACGGCCTGGTCCCGGCCGCCGCCTTCCTCGCCCGGCACGACATCGTCGTCAACTGCGTCCTCCAGGACCCCGGCAACCCCCTCATGTTCGCCGCCGTCGGCGACCTGCCGCTCTTCCCCTCGGGCGCCCTTGTCGTCGACGTGTCCTGCGACGCGGGGATGGGTTTCGAGTGGGCCCGCCCGACCTCGTTCGACGACCCCATGTACACGGTCGGCGGCAACGTCCGCCACTACGGCGTGGACCACAGCCCGTCCTATCTCTGGGACTCCGCGACCTGGGAGATCAGCGAGGCACTGCTGCCACATCTGCACACGGTCCTCGACGGCCCCCCGGACCGGGGGACCGGCGAGATCATCGACCGTGCCGTGGAGATCCGCGACGGCGTCGTCCAGAACCCCGACATCCTGTCCTTCCAGCACCGTTCCCCCACCTACCCGCACCCCCGGCTCTGACAGGGTTGTTCGGGTTGGTCATTGCTGTGCCTGGTCATCAGGGACCTGTGTTGTCTCCAGACCTTTGAAGACGGTCAGCGCATCATTGATGGCGGCGACGTCGTGAGTGCGGATGAAGTCCACGCCCTGACGCGCGGCATACAGTTCCGCCGCCAAGGTGGCGGGACCGATACGCTCCAGGTCGCGCCCGGTGAGCGCCCGAAGGAACGACTTGCGCGAAGGCGATACCAGGACCGGCAGGCCGAACCGGGACTTCAGCGTCCGCAGCCGCGACAGGGCCATTACTGACGGCTCTGGAGTGCGCCCGAGAAAGTAGCCGAGTCCAGGGTCGATGATCAGCCGTTCCAGGTTGACGCCCGCCGCCTGAAGCGCGGCTAGGCGCTTGCAGAAGAACCGCTCGATGCCCGTCCACACGGTTTCCGCATCGGTCAGCACCTTGGTGGCGGGCCCTGCCCGCTGGACGGAGTGCATGACGACGAGCTGGCAGCTCATGCCGGCCAACTCCCGGTACCGGCCAGGATCGGGGAAGCCCTGGATGTCGTTGAGGTATCCGGCCCCGCGTGCGACGGCAAAACGCTGGGTCTTGGGACGAAAGGAGTCCACCGACACCGGTATGCCATCGGCGACCAGTTCGTCGATGACGTCGGCCAGCCGCCGTATCTCATCATCGGCGGACACCTGCTGCGAATCCGGATGACTCGCCGCAGGGCCGAGCTCAATGATGTCGGCGCCCTCTGCGCGCAATCGCCGGGCGTGCGCCATCGCGTCTTCGGCGTCCAAGAACCTGCCGCCGTCCGAAAACGAGTCGGTGGTGATGTTGACGATGCCGATCAGCCGAGGTCGAGCCGAGGGAAGAAGGAGTGAGGAATCCAGATGCCGCACAGCGCCGCGTCTCCTTGCTTCGACCCAGAAGCCCAGGCGCACGGCACAACATCCTGAACGGAGCCGCTTCCCGATGGTTACATCCATCCCAAGACGCCAGTCACGGCTCAATCACACTTTACCAAGAGCTGAATTCTTCGGGGCAGGGGCTTCCTGTCCCGCCCGGGCGCTGCGCCGGTACGAGGCCCTGCACCTGTCCGAACGTGTCCGTCGCGCGGGGGACGCTGACCGAGGCCGCCGCCCGAGCGTACTCAGATCAGGTGCCCGCGCCGCGCTCGGCGAGCAGGGGCAGGCGGGGGTCCCAGATGGCGCCGTTGGCCTGGTCGTGCCGGCGGCGGGCGAGAGCCGACAGGGCTTCGAGGATCACGCGGTTGGCGAGCAGGCTGGTGATGTCGGCCTGATCGTAGGGCGGCGACACCTCGACCAGGTCGATGCCGGTGACGGGCAGTTCGTAGCAGACGCGGCGGACCGAGTCCAAGAGTTGGCGTGCGGTGAGCCCGCCGGGTTCCGGGGTCCCGGTTCCGGGGGCGTGGCCAGGGTCGCACACGTCGATGTCGACCGACAGGAACACGCCGTCGCAGTCGTCGGTGGCGATGGCGAAAGCCTCGGTGAGGCAGTCGTCGAGCCCACGGTTGACGATCTCGGTCATCTCGTAGGACCGCATCTGCTGACGGGCCATCCAGTCCAGGGTCTCGGGGCCGGGCCAGTAGCCTCGGAGCCCGATTTGCAGGAACCGGTCGCCGCGTACCGCTCCGGACTCTATGAGACGGCGCATCGGCTGACCGTGGCCGATCAGGGAGCCGAACTCGATGTCGCCGGTGTCGGCGTGGGCATCGAAATGGATCATGGAGACGCGGCCCTGCCCGACGTGCTGGGCCACGCCCGCCGCGTCGGGCCAGGCGATCGTGTGGTCGCCCCCGATCACCAGCGGAAGCGCTCTCTGTGAGGTGACCGTGTAGACGGCCTGCTGCAGGCTCTCGACGGAGGAGGCGGCGGCGCCGGAGTACATCTCCACGTCCCCGGCGTCGTAGACCCGCAGGTCCTTCAGGCCGTCGACGCGCAGTGCGAGTGACGGGCGCGAGCCGTCCTGGGGGAGGTAGCACGACTGGCGGATGTGCTGGGGGCCGAAGCGCGTCCCGGCGCGGTGGGAGGTGCCGCCGTCGAAGGGCGCGCCGAGGATCACCACGTCGGCGTCGGCGTAGGTGCGCGGGTTCGACCAGTCGCACGGGTCCACGCCGAGGAAGGTGATGTCGGGGCCGAATTGGGCGCCATAGCGGGTCATCGCGAACACTCCCTGATCGTTGATGTCTCTAGTCGTTCATGTCCCTAGTCGTTCAGGTCTCTCAGGGCGTTGAGCAGAGC
The DNA here is from genome assembly GCA_050698635.1 of Spirillospora sp. Taxonomy (GTDB): domain Bacteria; phylum Actinomycetota; class Actinomycetes; order Streptosporangiales; family Streptosporangiaceae; genus Spirillospora. The sequence continues at coordinate 2,412 of JBOHBY010000647.1, read as the reverse complement.
GCTGAGGCCGAACTCGAACGCCTGGTCGGAGCGGGTCGCCGAGGTGGCCTGGGCCGCCAGGGCCTCGGACAGGTGGGGGGCCTGGACGCCGGGATCGACCTCCCACATGATCGCCGGGGCGGCCAGGTCCAGAGCGGAGCCCAGCAGGAAGTTCTCCAGGGCGGTGAAGGACGGCATGACCTGCTCCGGCGCGAAGCCGGCCTCGATGAGCAGCTCGGCGATCATGTCGTAGACCGCCACGACGCGCGGCGCGTGGACCGTGGTGGTCGCCAGGAGCGGGATGAGATGCGGGTGGGCGGCGAAGGCGGCCCGGTAGGAACGGGCGTAGGCGTCCAGAGCCCGGTCCCAGGGACGCAGTTTCAGGAGCCCTGAGTCGATCTCCTCATCGATCTTGGCGCGCAGCAGCTCGATGACTCCGGCCCGGCCGTCGACATGGTGGTAGATCGACGGGGTCTGGACGCCGAGCCGCCGCGCCAGCCCGGGCATGGTGAAGTCGCCGTCCTCGTCGACCAGTCGCAGCGCGGCGGCGGCGATCCGGTCGTGGTCGAGCAGGGGGTTGCGTGGACGCGCCATCCCCCACCTCCTTCATCAATCCGTGACATGAACCGTCTGGTGTGACGTGGGTCATCGGCCTTAGCATCCCAAAAACCTAAACCTAATAGATTTAGGTTACACTACGGAGGATGAGGTCCATGGCCGGGACAGCGAAACCGCAGGCGGAGCTGCGGCGCGGGGTGCTGGGCACAAGCGCCGTCACCTACTACGTGGTGTCCGCCGCCGCACCACTGATGATCATGGCCGGGCTGGCGCCGTTCGCGATGATGGCCGGGGGGATCGGGGCGGCGGCGGCGTATCCGGCGGCCGGGGTCGTGCTGGCCGTCTTCGCGGTCGGCTTCACCACGATGTCGCGCTACATCACCCGTCCGGGCGCGTTCTACACCTACGTCACTCGTGGGCTGGGACGTCCGGCGGGCGTGGCGGCGGCCGTGCTCGCGCTGATGTCCTACAACGCCCTCCAGATCGGCATGTACGGCCTGCTCGGCGCGGCCACGCAGAGCACCGTCGACTCACTGACGGGCGTCGACCTGCCGTGGCCCGTCTACGCGATGGCCGGGATCGCGATCGTCTGGTACGCGGGGTTCCACAGCGTCGAGTTCGGGGCCAAGATGCTGGCGATCCTGTTGCTGGCCGAGACCGCCATCCTCGTCGTGCTGAGCGTGGCGGTCCTGATCGACGGCGGGGCACACGGGCTGGGCACCGAGCCGTTCGCACCGTCCAACGTGCTGGACTCCGGGACGAGCGCGGCGCTGCCCTTCGCCTTCGCCGCGTTCATCGGCTTCGAGTCCACCGTGCTCTACCGGGCCGAGGCCCGCGACCCCCGGCGGACCATCCCGCGGGCCACCTTCGCCGCGGTCGGCTTCCTCGGGATCTTCTACGGCTTCATCGTCTGGATGATCGTCCAGGCGTACGGCCCGGGCGAGATCATCGCGGCGGTCGCCGCGGACCCGGAAGGGCTGTTCTTCGGCGCCACCACCACCTACCTCGGCTCCTGGGCCGCCGACGTGATGCACGTGCTGATCGTGACCAGCCTCATCGCCTCGCTGCTGGCCTTCCACAACGCCATCAACCGCTACGCCCTCGCGATCTCCCGGGACGGGCTGCTGCCCGCACGGCTCGGCGTGACCCATCCGCGCACGGGGTCGCCGTACCGGGCCGGAGCCATCCAGAGCCTGCTCAGCGTGCTCGTGGTCGGCTCCTTCGCGCTCGCGGACGCCGAGCCGACCACGCAGTTGCTGATCTGGGTCAACACGCCCGGCCTCGTCGGGCTGATCCTGCTCCAGGTGATGGTGGCGGTCGCGATCCCGCTGTTCTTCCGCCGCGTCTCCCACCGCGAGGGGACGGTGCGCACGCTCTGGGCCCCGGGCCTGGCGGCTCTGATGCTGTCGTGCGCGCTGTACCTGGTGATCGACAAGGCCACGCTGCTGACGAACGCGTCACCCCGGGTGAACACGGTGATCATCGTGATCGTCCCCGTCGTCCTGGCCGCCGGGCTCGTGCTCGCGGCCTGGCTGCGGCGGGCGCGGCCCGAGCTGTACGAGCGGTTCGGCCAGGAGGCCCCCGATCCCGCCGCCTCCGCGCCCGAGACGACCCCCTGAGGAGAATCCATGACCATCGCCGAGACGCTGCTCGTCGGCGGGAGGGTGTTGACCCTCGACCCCGCGCAGCCGTTCGCCACCGCGGTCGCGATCAAGGACGGGACGATCGCGTGGGTGGGCGACGACACGGGAGCCCGCGAGTGGCGCGGCGCCCGCACCACGGTGCTCGACCTGGACGGGGCCACGCTGACGTCCGGCCTCGTCGACGGCCACATGCACCCGGTGTTCGGCGCCGACGCGGCGGGCGGCCTCGACC
>JBOHBY010000646.1:0-4145 GCA_050698635.1 Spirillospora sp. | reverse complement strand
GACCCGGAGTCGGCGCCGCCGCCGGTCAGCAGCGGCGGGCCGGGGGAGTCCGGCACGCCCGTGCCCGCCACGCACCCGTTCAACGGCGGCACCAAGGGCCTGACCGGGCGCGTCCTCGCCGTCAAGGTGGAGAACACCGCCCCCGCGTTCCCGCAGAGCGGGGTGTCGGCGGCCGACATCGTGTACGTCGAGCAGGTGGAGGGTGGCGAGACCCGGCTGATGGCGGTGTTCTCGTCCAGGCTGCCGAAGCGCGTCGGGCCCGTCCGCAGCGCCCGCATCTCCGACCTGCACATCCTGCCGCAGTTCGGCCGGCCCGCCTTCGCGTTCTCCGGCGTCCAGAGCAAGATGAAGAAGTACGTCCGCAAGTCGCCCGTGGTCGACGTCTCCCAGGAGAAGGCGGGCGGGGCGTATCTGAGGTCCGGCGCCAAGCCCATCCCTTACAACCTGTACGCCGACCCCAGGGACCTGCTCAAGCGGGCGCCGAAGGCCACGGGCCCGCGCGACATCGGGTTCACGTTCGGCGCCGCCCCGGCGGGCGGCAAGCCGATCAAGGCGTTCACCGCGCGGTGGCCGTCGGCGAACATGGGCTTCACCTGGTCGGCGAAGGACAAGCGGTGGCTCGCGAGCTGGGGCGGGCGCCCCGACCGCGCCGCCGAGGGCGGACGGCTCGGCGGGCGGACGGTCGTCGTCCAGTACGCCAAGACGACCCGGTCGAAGTTCCACGACTTCCTCGGCAGCTACACGCCGCTGATCGACACCGTCGGCACCGGGCGCGCGCTCGTCCTGCGCGACGGGAAGGCGCACAAGGCCAGGTGGTCCCGCCCGTCCGAGGACAAGGGCACCACGTTCACCACCGCGACCGGCGAGCCGATGAACTTCGCGCCCGGACAGGTCTGGGTCGTGCTCGTCAACGACGGCAAGCCCTACACCCCGTAAGTGAACGCCCAGGAGGCCCTGACACTGTGCCGGGTCCTGCGGTTTCACGAGCAGGCAATATCATGGAAGGTGACATATCGACCGTCACGTAAGGAATGCCCGTGTCCACTTCCACTCCAGCCCCTGAGAACACCGCGCCGGCGACGGGGACCGCCCGCGTCAAGCGCGGCATGGCGGAGATGCTCAAGGGCGGCGTGATCATGGACGTCGTCACGCCCGAGCAGGCGAAGATCGCCGAAGACGCCGGCGCGGTCGCCGTCATGGCCCTGGAGCGGGTGCCCGCCGACATCCGCTCCGAGGGCGGCATCTCCCGGATGAGCGACCCCGACATGATCGACGGGATCATCGCCGCGGTGTCCATCCCGGTGATGGCCAAGGCCCGCATCGGCCACTTCGTCGAGGCGCAGGTGCTGCAGGCGCTCGGCGTCGACTACGTCGACGAGTCCGAGGTCCTCACGCCCGCCGACTACGACAACCACATCGACAAGTGGGCGTTCACCGTCCCGTTCGTCTGCGGCGCCACCAGCCTCGGCGAGGCGCTGCGCCGCATCACCGAGGGCGCGGCGATGATCCGCTCCAAGGGCGAGGCCGGCACCGGCGACGTCTCCAACGCCACCACCCACATGCGCAAGATCAGGCAGGAGATCCGGCGCCTGCAGAACCTCCCCGAGGACGAACTGTACGTCGCGGCCAAGGAGCTCCAGGCCCCCTACGAGCTGGTCAAGGAGGTCGCGGAGGCCGGGAAGCTGCCCGTCGTGCTGTTCACCGCCGGCGGCATCGCCACCCCCGCCGACGCGGCCATGATGATGCAGCTCGGCGCCGAGGGCGTCTTCGTCGGCTCGGGGATCTTCAAGTCCGGCAACCCGGCGCAGCGCGCCGAGGCGATCGTGAAGGCCACCACGTTCCACGACGACCCGGGCGTCGTCGCCAAGGTGTCGCGCGGGCTCGGCGAGGCCATGGTCGGCATCAGCGCCGCCTCCCTCGGCGAGGACCAGAAGTTCGCCGGCCGCGGCTGGTGACCCGGCGCCGGTGACCAAACCCTGACCCCCACTCCACAGCGCGCCCTTACAGGGTTTACGCTGGCGGCGCGGCCGGTGAAAGAGGCATTTCCCGGGGGAGCGTGGGGGCGCCCCCCAGGATGGAACGCCTCGTCAGGCGGCGACCGGCCGCGGGAGGGACGAGCATGGCTTGGTCGGTCGCGCTGGCGTGCGCGAGCGCGGGTGAGCCCACCGAGGTGTTCCGGCCGGGCCTGGTGCCCGATCCGGACGCCGCGGCGGAGATCGCGCGCGACCTCTACCCGGCGGACACCCTCAGGGAGACCGGTGACACCGTCCTGGACTTCGCGCTCTGGCCCTACGACGACGAACTGTTCGTCGGGGCGTTCGAGCGGGCGCTGCTGCTGTGCGACCGGCGGCTGTTCTGCCTGGACGACGACGCCCGCCGGATCGCCGACACCGCCGCCGCCGCGCTGCCCGGCTCGCACTGCGGGGTCCTCGTCCTGCACACCGTGATCCGCGGGTGCTGGTTCCGCTGGTACGAGTCGGGCGAGCTGCGCCGCGACGTGTTCGTCACCGCGGAGGACGGCGTCGTCGTCGACCAGGGCGAGCGGCTGCCCGCCGAGCGCCCGTTCTGGCGGGCGATCGACGCGGGCGTGCCCGACGTGCCGCTGCCGTTCGACCCCGAGGAGTTCGGGCTCGCGCTCGCCGAGGCGCACATGTTCGGCCGCGGCATCGCCGACCGCGGCAACGACGGCTTCCTGCCGCTGGAGCTGCCCCTCCGCCGCTTCAAGCACGCCTGACCTACGGGCCTTCCTGGGAAGACGCGCCAGGTCGCGCGGCGTTGTACGTGACGTCTAGTGTTGGTTCATCCCCGCGCGTCCCCCGGAAGGTTCCCTGTGACTGCTGTGCCGACGATCGGTGTCCTCGCCCTGCAAGGCGACGTGCGCGAGCACGCGCGCGCGCTGGAGGCGGCCGGGGCGCGCACCCTGACCGTGCGCCGCCCCGAGGAGCTGGATCGGGTGGACGGCCTCGTCCTGCCCGGCGGGGAGTCCACCACGATGTGGCGGCTGGCGCGCTCGTTCGACCTGCTGGAACCGCTGCGCAAGCGGATCGAGGCCGGGCTGCCCGCCTACGGCTCCTGCGCCGGCATGATCATGCTGGCGGACCGGATTCGGGACGGCGTCGCCGGCCAGGAGACCGCCGGCGGGATCGACATGACCGTGCGCCGCAACGCTTTCGGCCGGCAGGTCGACTCGTTCGAGGCCGACGTCAGGCTGACCGGTATGGGCGACGCGCCGTACCACGCCGTTTTCATCCGCGCGCCGTGGGTGGAGTCCGTCGGGGACGCCGTCGAGGTGCTCGGACGCGCCGAGGGGGGTCCGAACGCCGGTAGGATCGTCGCCGTCCGCCAGGGGCGCCTCATGGCGACCGCGTTCCACCCGGAGTTGACTGGCGATTTCCGCGTGCACCACTACTTCGCCGATCTGGTGCGCCGGACGACAGAGGAGGAATGACAGAATGTCCGGCCATTCCAAATGGGCGACGACCAAGCACAAGAAGGCGGCCCTCGACGCCAAGCGGGGCAAGCTCTTCGCCAAGCTCATCAAGAACGTCGAGGTGGCGGCGCGTACCGGCGGGGGAGACCCGGCCGGCAACCCGACGTTGTACGACGCCATCCAGAAGGCTAAGAAGTCGTCGGTCCCTAACGACAACATCGATCGTGCCGTCAAGCGCGGGTCCGGGGCCGAAGGCGGCGGCGCCGACTACCAGACCATCATGTACGAGGGCTACGGCCCCAACGGGGTCGCGGTGCTGATCGAGTGCCTGACCGACAACCGCAACCGCGCAGCCTCGGACGTCAGGGTCGCCATGACCCGCAACGGCGGCTCGATGGCCGACCCCGGTTCGGTCTCCTACATGTTCGAGCGCAAGGGCGTCATCGTGGTGCCGCGCGAGCAGGACGGCCGCGAGCTCACCGAGGACGAGCTCCTGGAGGCCGTCCTCGAGGACGGTGCGGAGGAGGTCGACGACCTGGGCGACTCCTTCGAGGTGCGCTGCGAGGCCGGTGACCTCGTCGCGGTGCGGACCGCCGTGCAGAAGGCGGGCCTCGACTACGAGTCCGCGGAGTCGTCCTTCGTCCCGTCGGTGACCGTCCCACTCGAGAAGGACGGTGCCGCGAAGATCTTCCGGCTCATCGATGCCCTCGAGGAC
>JBOHBY010000645.1:0-3231 GCA_050698635.1 Spirillospora sp. | reverse complement strand
GGCTGCGCGGCGCGGCCCGCGCGGGCGCCGACGCGGAGACCGACGGGACGGGGCTGATCATGACCGTCCGGCACGTGCTGTCCGGGGCCGGGTTCGCCGACCAGCCGCCCGAGGGTGCGGGCGCGGCCCGCGCGCGCTGGGAGTCGCTCGCCGCGCTGGCGCAGCTCGCCGAGGACATGGCCGCCGACAACCCCAAGGCCGGCCACGCCGAATTCGTCACCGAACTGGAGGAACGCGCCTCCGCACAGCACGCGCCGCCCCTGGAGGGCGTCACGCTGGCGTCGCTGCACGCCGCAAAGGGCCTGGAGTGGGACGCGGTATTCCTCGTCGGCCTCTCCGAGGGGACGCTGCCGATCGTCTACGCCGAGACGCCCGCGCAGATCGAGGAGGAACGGCGGCTGCTCTACGTCGGGGTCACGCGGGCACGCGTCCACCTGTCGCTGTCGTGGGCTCTGTCACGATCACCGGGCGGGGCACGGCACCGCCGCCCGTCCCGCTTCCTGAGCGGCCTGACCGGCAAGACCGCCACGCCCACCCCCGCCCGCGCCGACCGCACCAAACGCCGCACCGCCAAGGGCCCACAGCCCTGCCGCGTGTGCGGACGCCCCCTGACCGCCGCCGTCGAACGCAAGCTCGGCCGCTGCGAAGACTGCCCGTCCGAACTCAACGAGGAACTCTTCATCGCACTGAAGGAGTGGCGTGCCGAGGTGTCCGCGGAACAGAAGGTCCCCGCCTACGTAGTGTTCACGGACGCGACCCTCCAGGCGATCGCCGAACACACCCCCGGCTCCCTGGAGGAACTGGCCCGAATCCCCGGCGTAGGCAAGGTGAAACTCGACCGCTACGGCGAAGCCGTCCTAACCCTCTGCACCCCCTAACCCACTAGCCCACCGCGGCTCCGCGGGGTGAGATCCTGATCACGCGGGCCGGTACGGAAGACTGGCGGCCGTGAGGGAAACGTTGAAGGCGCTGCTGGACCTGCTGGATCTCGAGCAGATCGAGGACGACATCTTCCGCGGCCGCACGTCCGACGAACGCCGGCAGCGCGTCTTCGGCGGGCAGGTGGCGGGGCAGGCGCTCGTCGCCGCTGGGCGCACCGTCCCGCCGAACCGGCCCGTGCATTCGCTTCACGCCTACTTCATCCGGCCGGGCGACCCGCTCGTCCCCATCGTCTACACCGTCGACCGGGTGCGGGACGGACGGTCCTTCACCACGCGGCGGGTCGTGGCCGTCCAGCACGGCAAGGCGATCTTCACGCTGTCGGCGTCGTTCCAGATCGTCGAGGACGGGCCCGCCCACCAGGCGGAGATGCCGGACGCGCCCGCCCCCGAGACGCTGCCGGACGGCCTGACCCGCATGACGCCGCTGATCGGCGAGGTCGCGGCGCGTGAGTTCGTCACCCGGCGGCCGTTCGACATCCGGCACGCGACGCCGCTGTCCTGGGAGGCCGCGAAGGACCCGTCGCTGATCACCCCCGAGTCGAAGGTCTGGCTGAAGGTGGACGGCGAGCTGCCCGACGACCCGCTGCTCCACGTGTGCCTGATGACCTACGCCTCGGACATGACGCTGCTCGACACCGTCCTGCTCAACCAAGGGCTGACCTGGGGCGACAAGCGGACGATGGGCGCCAGCCTCGACCACGCCATGTGGTTCCACCGGCCGTTCCGCGCCGACGACTGGCTGCTGTACTACCAGGACACACCCTTCGCCGGCGGAGCCCGCGGCCTGGCCCGCGGCCAGGTGTTCACCCGCTCCGGCGAGTTGGTCGTGTCCGTCATGCAGGAGGGCCTGATCCGGGTCACCGGCGGCTGACCGGAACAGGACAGGCACCGGGCTCGGCGTCGGTGGCCGTGTCCCCTGCGCCGTGTCCCCCTCCGCCGCGACCGCCGGGCCTGGCGAACCACCGTTGGCGGCGCGCGTCAATCCTTCACGGGGCTGATCTCCGAAACCACATGAGTGGTCCACCGGTGGATCACGTCGCGTGCGGCGCGGCACAAGGATCAGGGGACCATTCCGCACCTCTACGCGGAAAAGGCACTGATCCCACCAGAAGGGAATCGCATGCGCCTGAGAAACAGGATTCTCGCTGTCGGCGCCGCCGCCGTGGCGCTCGTGCCCGCCCTGGCCGTCACCGCCGTCGCCGATCCCGGCGCCCCCGGCGTCCCCGGCGTCCGGGGCGCGCCCGCCGGCGACACGACGAGCCCGGCCGAGAAGAAACGCGTCGACAGCGTGCCCACGCCGAAACTCGACTGGTACAAGTGTTACGGCACCGCCGAATGCGCGACCGTCCGGTTGCCGCTGGACTACGACGACCCGAAGGGCGCGACCACGGAACTCGCCGTCCTGCGGGTGAAGGCCCGCGACGCCAAGAAGAGGGTCGGCAGCCTGTTCGTCAACCCGGGCGGGCCCGGTGGGCAGGGCACTGCCCTGGCCTACCAGGCGCAGGACTTCCTCGGCCCGGACGTCGTCGACCGCTTCGACGTCGTCGGCTTCGACCCGCGCGGCATCGGCTTCAGCGACAACGTCGCCTGCTTCAAGTCCAACAAGGACCAGGCGCTAGCGCTGGCCGGGCTGGACGTGGCGTTCCCCGTCGGCAAGAAGCAGGAGGCGGCCTACATCAAGTCCGCGACGGCTCTCGGCGAGGGCTGCTCCACCACCGGCAAGAAGCTGGCGGGCGCGATGTCCACCGGGCAGGCCGCGCGCGACATGGACGTCCTGCGCCGCGCGGTCGGCGACAAGAAGCTGACCTACCTGGGCTTCAGCTACGGCACGGCACTCGGCCAGTACTACGCCAACATGTTCCCCGACCGGATGCGCGCCGTGGTCGTGGACGGCGTCATCAACCCGGTCTCCTGGGTCGGCACAGAGAAGACCAAGGACGAGATCCTCGACGACCGGCTGCGCTCCGCCGACGGCGCCTACAAGGCGCTGAAGGAGATCCTCGTCCGCTGCGGCAAGGCGGGCAAGGCGAAGTGCACGTTCGCGGAGTTCGGCGACCCGGTCAAGAACTTCGACGTCCTCGCCAACCGGCTGAGGGCCAAGCCCGCCGACATCGAGGGCCAGAAGGTCACCTACGCCGACCTCGTCGGCCTCGTGCTCGGCGAGCTGTACTCCCCGGACGGCTACTCCTTCATCGACCTCATTATCACCGACCTGTGGAAGGCGACCTCGCCCGCCTCGACGGCGGCGCAGGCGGCCGCGGCGCGCGGCGCCCTCGCCGCCCGCATCGCC
>JBOHBY010000644.1:0-1766 GCA_050698635.1 Spirillospora sp. | reverse complement strand
CCCCCGGCGCCATCGCGGACACCGCCCGGATCGCGGCGGCGGGGGCCGACCCGGGCGAGGACGCCTTCGCCGGGGCGGCGTTCCGCCGCGAGCTCGTCGCGACGCTGGTCGCGCGGGCACTGACCCGGCTCATGGACCACGCGGACGAGGGAGATCGGGCATGACCGGGATCATCGGCGGCGACGTGCGGCGGGACGCCAACGCCGCCCTCCTCGCGGGCACCGCCCGCTACGTGGCCGACCTGCGCGGGGACGGCGAGGTGCACGTCCGCCTGGTGCGCAGCCCGGTCGCCCACGCGCGGATCGCCGGGATCGACGTGACCGAGGCCGCGGCGCATCCGGGGGTCGTGGCCGTGCTCACCGCCGCCGACCTGCCGGACGTCCGGATCCCGATCCGGCTGCCGATGTTCGAGACCCCGGAGGCGAACCGGTTCCTGCAGCCGCCGCTCGCGCGCGACGTCGTCCGGTACGTGGGCGAGCCGATCGCCGTCGTCGTCGCGTCCGACCCCTACGTCGCCGAGGACGCCGCCGAGCTGGTCGACATCGACCTGGACGAGCTGCCGCCCGTCACCGTCCTGGCGGACGCGGCGGCCGCCGAACCCGTCCACCCCGGCGTGGGCACGAACGTCGTCAACACCGTCCCGCTCCGCCACGGCGACGTGGACGCCGCGTTCGCCGCCGCGGACGTCGTCGTCCGGGAGCGGTTCCGGATGCACCGGCACACCGCCGTCCCGATGGAGACGCGCGGCCTCCTCGCGGAGGTGGACGAGGTCACCGGACGCCTGACGCTGTGGGGCGGCGCAAAGGTCAAGCACTCGGTGCGGCAGGCGCTCGCCGGGATGCTCGGCATTCCCGCCGACCGGATCCGGGTCGCGGAGGTGAACGTAGGCGGCGGCTTCGGCGTGCGCGGCGAGACCTACCCGGAGGACTTCATCGTCGCGTTCCTCGCCCTGCGGCTGGGCCGCCCGGTGAAGTGGGTCGAGGACCGCGCCGAGCACTTCGTCGCCACCAACCACGCCCGCGAGCAGGAGCACGAGCTGGAGATCGCCGCCACGGCGGACGGGCGGCTGCTCGCCTTCCGCGACCGCGCCGTCGCCGACCACGGCGCCTACGTCCGCTCCCAGGGCATCCTGCCGGAGCTGCTGCCCGCGCAGCAGATCGCGGGGCCGTACCGCTGGGAGGCGTTCTCCGTCGAGTCGACCGGCGTGATCACGAACCGCACGCCGGTCGGCACCTACCGCGGGCCGGGGATGACGGAGGTGACGTTCGCCCGCGAGCGGCTGCTGGACCTGCTGGCCGCGCGCGTCGGCGCCGACCCGGCCGAGCTGCGGCGGCGCAACCTGATCCCGCCCGGCGCGATGCCGTTCACGTTCCCGATGGCCGAGGGCTCCGCCGTCCCCGCCATCACCTACGAGAGCGGCGACTACCCGTCCGCCCTGGACGAGCTGCTGGACGCCGCCGGATACGACGGCCTCAGGCGCGAGGCCGCGCGCCGCCGCGCCGGTGGCGAGTGCGTCGGCGTCGGCCTCGCCGTCTACATCGAGATCGGCGCGATCGGGCCGTTCGAGGAGGCCCGCGTCGTCCCGGACGCCGCCGGCGGGTTCACCGCGCACATCGGGTCGAGCTCGCTCGGGCAGGGCGTCGAGACGGTGATCGCGCAGATCGTCGCGGACACCCTGGGCGTCCCCGTGCGGGACGTCCGGGTCGACGTCTCCGACACCGACGAGATCCCCATGGGCTTCGGCGCGTTCGCGAGCCGCTCCACGC
>JBOHBY010000643.1:0-2727 GCA_050698635.1 Spirillospora sp. | reverse complement strand
TGATCGTGGTCGGCTGGCCGCTGGTGCCCGGCGTCGTAGACGCGTTCGGGGCGTCCCCGGCCGTAGTCCCCTATGCCGAGACCTACCTGCGGGTCAGCCTCCTCGGAATCCCGTCGATGCTGCTCGTCCTGGCCGGGACGGGTGTGCTGCGCGGTCTGCAGGACACCCGCACTCCCCTCGTCGTGTCGATCGGCGGGTTCTCGATGAACCTGCTGCTCAACGTGCTGTTCGTGATCGTCCTGGACTGGGGGATCGCCGGTTCGGCGTGGGGCACCGTCCTCGCGCAGACGGCCAGCGCGGCCGTGTACGTCGCCGTCGTCCTGCGCGCGGCCCGCCGACACGGGGCTTCGGTTCGCCCTGACATGAACGGGTTGAGGACGTCCGCCACGGCGGGCGTCGGCCTGCTCGTCCGGACGGCGGCGCTACGCGTCGTCCTGATCGCGGGGACATCGATCGCGGCGCGGATGGGCGACGAGGAGATCGCCGCCTACCAGGTCGGTTTCCAGGTGTGGATGCTCCTCGCCTTCGCTCTCGACGCCATCGCGATCGCCGGACAGGCGATCACCGGACGCTACCTCGGCGCGTCCGACCTGACCGGTACGCGCGCCGTCACACGGCGGATGGTGGGGTGGGGCATCGTCTGCGGTGTGGTGTTCGGACTGGTGATCCTCGCGGTCCGGCCGTGGCTGCCCGGCCTGTTCACGTCGGACGGCGGCGTCCGTGACCTCCTACTCGCCTCGCTCCTCGTCGTCGCTGTGCTGCAACCGGTGGCCGGTGTCGTGTTCGTCCTGGACGGCATCCTGATCGGCGCGGGCGATGGCGCCTATCTCGCCGTGACGACCCTCGTCGCGACCGTCGTCTTCCTGCCCGCCGCGATCGTCGTCTACCGGACGGACGCGGGCCTGACCGGCCTCTGGCTGGCGATCGGCCTCTGGATGCTCACCCGGATGCTCACGCTGGCGCTTCGCGCCCGCGGCGACCGCTGGATGGTCACAGGCGCCGTCCGCTGACGGCCACCATCCAATTCCGTGAACCGCACCCGCACCGGCCGCCACACTCGCTACTATTCGAACATGTGTTCCACGCACGGCGAGCGTATGGCCCGGCTGACGCAGGCGATCGACGACCTGGCGGCGGAGGGCCTGGCCGGCTTGCCCCCGGAGACCCTGGTGGAGCGGGTCGCGGGCATCTGGTCGCTCGTCGAGGGCATCGACCCCGAAATCGCCCGCCGCCGCACCCGCTACACCACCCTCGAGACCTGACCCTCCGCAACACGCACCAACGCCCAGCCCCGCACACCAAGCACCACACACAGACCAACACGGCACGCAGACCAGGCACCACGCGTAGGCCAGGCGCGGTGCGCACGCCGGGTCAGATGCGCACGCCAAGCACCACGCGCAAGCCAAGCACGGTGCGCGGGCCAGGTCAGGTGCAAGGCCAGGCACCACGCACAGGCCAGGTACGGTGCGCGGGCCAGACACCGTGCGCGGGTACTGGTCAGGTGCGCGGGCCGGGTGAGGTGCGCGGGTGGGGTCGTCAGGTCGTTAGGTCAGGTCGTCCAGGGGTGGGAGGAGGGGCAGGATGCCGTCGCCGGTGGCGTTCTCTGGTGGCGTTGAGGACGTGCCGTCCAGGCGCTCTGACACGGCGCGGCGGAGTTCGGGCAGGCGGGCGTAGAGCACGTCGCCGGGGCAGGCGGTCTTGTTGTAGTCGCGGTGCCCGACGATGGCCTTGGACGGGTCGAGGTCATACGCCTGGCAGAGCCACACGCTCACCTCCACCAGGGAGTCCCATAGGCGGCGCGGGACCGCCTTCTTCGTGTACGTGCCCTCGTTCTCGATCCCGATGGTGTGCTCGTTGTGGTGCAGGACCTGGGCGCCGACGGCGAGGTCGCGGGCTCGGATGGCGCTGAGGCTCCGGTTCCGGCCCTCCATCACGATGCCGCCCCGGCTGATGGTGAGCTGCTGGCCGGCGTCGTCCCAGCGGTTCTTGTTCATGTGGAAGTCCTGGATGAACCGGGACAGCGCGAAGGCGTGGGCGAGCGACCCGTCCTTGGAGTTCTCCGTGGCCGTGTGGTGCACGATGATGTGGTCGGGACGGCGGTTGAGCACCGTGGCGGGACGGCGCGGCGGGCGCGCGTTCCACTGGTCACGGGTGTACACGCGTGGCGCGTCCGCCGTGAAGAGGATGCCCTCGTCGGCCCCGGGTCGCTCACCCGACCCGGCGGAAAGATCGTGCGCCATGGCCTCATTGTGGACGGGAGACACCGCCGACAGCACCTCCAGCAGACCGGCTCCCACCACGCCGCCCATGACCGCGCGGCGCGTGACCGGTGAACCGTCGCGTGCCCGGGCGTCCGCGCCCTCCTCCGAATGCGCGTTCAACACCGTCCCCCTTCATCCCGCGATGTTCTGGTTACGGAACGTAGTTGAACTGTTGTTGATCTACCAAGCACAGGGCGGTTCGCGGACGTTTCACATGAAACGCGGAAATGCACGAACGGCCCCGCACCCGGATGGGCGCGGAGCCGTTCGGCGGACGGTCTGTCAGGCCTCGACGACGTTGACGTCGATGGTGGCGTTGACGTCGCTGTGCAGGCGCACGCTGACCCGGTGCGTGCCGATCGTCTTGATCGGGTTACCGATCTCGATGCGGCGGCGGTCCAGGTCGGGGCCGTCGGCGGCCCGGACCGCCTCGGCGATGTCGGCGGCCGTCACGGCGCCGAAC
>JBOHBY010000642.1:0-2034 GCA_050698635.1 Spirillospora sp. | reverse complement strand
GGTGAGGACGGTCCGTATCGCCGCGAGGGCGTCCGGCTCCCGGTCGGCGTGCTCGTCGAGGAAGTCGCGGAGCGCTTCGAGCGCGTTCGTCTGGGCGGGCCTGCGGGCGAGCGCGCGGGCCCAGAGTTCCTCGATGTGCCGCCGGTGCCGCCCGTTGTCGGCGACCAGCAGCGGGCGGCCGGGCGCGCCTGCGGGGACGTGCGTCCACGGGACGGGCTCCAGCATGGTGAACACCGCCACCGCCAGTGTCTGCGCCACCATCGGCGAGTCGTCCTGGGGGCGCGACCACTCCAGCAGGGCGCCCAGCACCTCGTCCTCGTGCCCGAGCTCGGCCAGCCCCTGCACGCCCAGGCCGGCGGCGAACAGGCCACGCCACTCGGGGTCGCCGAGGACGCGGGCCAGCAGGTCAAGGGAGCGTTCCGGACGGGTGGCGCCGAAGGGGCTGCCGACGGTGTCGGCGGCGGTGAGCCGCAACCGGTTCTGGAAGTGGGAGCCGCCCTCGCGCGACCAGGACTCCAGCAGTTCCCACACCGGCTCGTACAGCTCGGGATCGCTCGCCACGATGGCGAGGGCGGTCGCGGCGGCCTCGCGCGTTCTGCGCTCGCCGTCCCCGGCCCAGCTCCGCAGGAACCGGTGCATGGCGTGGTCGAAGTCGTCGAGGGCGATGAGCCCGGCGCTGACGGCGGCGCGGGTCCGGACGCCGACGTCGCGGTGGTCGGTCAGGTCGCGCAGCCAGCGCAGCAGCGCGGAACGGCCGCCGTCCAGGAAGAACCAGGCGTGGGTGAGCACGGCGGGGCGGAGCCGGTCGCCGGTGAAGCGGACGGTCTGCGGCGAGCGGCGTCCCGGTGCGGTTCCGCCGCCGTCCGGGACCAGCCTGATCCAGGCGTGGTCTGTGCCGAGGCGCTCGCGGAACCTCAGGTCGGGCGGGTACGGGGCGTCCGGCTCCAGCAGCCGGTAGAGGGACACCGCGGCGTCGGAGACGGTGAGGTAGCGGGCGCCCTGCAGCGCCGCGGCGGCCAGCGCGAAGCAGATCGTCTCCGCGCCCCGGTGCCGCTCGAACCAGGCGTGGACCTGCCCGGTCGGGTCGCGTAACGCCTCGACGCACGCCGCCAGGTCGTCGTTGGACGCGTACGCGGCGGCGAGCCGGACGGCGGTACGCGGCCCCGGATGCTCGACGAACAGCAGCGGCGCGCCGGCGGCGTCGAGTTCGGCGCGCAGCGTGGCCGCCGCCTTCTCGTCCGGTTCCGGGCCGAGCACCCGGCGGATCATCACCGCCGCCGGGTCGAGGTGGCCGAGCGAGTCGAGGACGTGCGGGGAGTGGGCGGCGGCTTCGATGAGCGCGCCGCGCGGTGGGCCCGTCAGGACGACCAGGAAGCCGCCGGCGGCGGTGACGTGCGCGGCCGTCGTCTCGATCCAGGACTCGTCCACGCCGCCCGCCGCGTGCGCTCCGCCTCCCTTGGGCAGGACGTCGAGGTCGACGAGGTATCCGGCGCCGGGATCGGGTGGCGTCCAGTCGCCCGCGAGCACGGTGGCGGGGTCGGTGATCCTGTAGCAGCGCTGCGCGCCTGCGCCGGTGAGCAGGTTGACCGCCGCCGCGTCACGTCCGGTGCCCGCCGGGGCGGCCAGGACGACCAGGTGCAGGTGGGTGAGCCGTTGCAGCGCGTCCTCGTACCGCGCCGGCCGGACGTAGTGGTCCAGATGCGTGCGGAGCGTCGTCTCGTCGAGCTTGACCGGGCCTCGTCCGGCCCCGGCCCCGGCCGCGGCTCCGGTGTCCGCGCCGATGGCGAAGCCGCCGTCGACGTTCACCCGGTCGCCGAACATCGTGAGCTTGTCGATGTGGACGTCGCCGTGCTTGCGCCAACGCGCCAGCCACTCCCATTCCTCCGCGAAGATGTCGCGCCGCAGGGCGTTGTCGGCGCGCGCTTCCGAATCCTTCGCGCCGTGCAGCTCGCGGGCGGCCTCGGCCGCAGGATCGTGCTGCTCCTCGTCGTCCCCGGCCGCGCCGCTTCCGGCGGCGCCGGGCGCGGCCTTGCG
>JBOHBY010000641.1:0-8192 GCA_050698635.1 Spirillospora sp. | reverse complement strand
GACCTTGGGAGCGGTTCGAGGCGGGGGGACTGGCCCTGTGACCGGGGCTCACAGGGCGGGGGTCAGAGGGCGGGAGCGGGCCCCGTCGTCGAACGGACCACCAGATGCGGGACGACCAGGTTCTGCCTGGCCACGCGGGACGGGTCGCCGATGCGCGCGGTCAGCATCTCGGCGGCGACCCGTCCCATGTCACGGCGGGGCTGGTCGACGCTGGTCAGCGAGATGTGCCGGATCGCGGCGAGATGGGTGTTGTCGTAGCCGACGATCGACAGCTGCGTCGGGACCCGCATCTCCAGCTCGTCGGCCGCCGACAGCGCACCGGTCGCGACCAGGTCGTTCGGCGCGAAAATGGCGGTCGGACGCCGGTCGCGGCGCAGCAGCGCGCGGGTGGCGCGGTAGCCGCCGTCCTCGGTGAAGTCGCCCGGCTCGACGACGATCTCGGCGGCCAGCCCGTGCCGGTGCATGGCCTTCTCGTACCCGTCGCGGCGGTAACGCGCCGTGGTGGAGCGCGCCCCTTCGATATGGGCGATCCGGCTGTGCCCGAGCTCGACGAGATGGTCGACGGCGAGGCTGGCGCCGAGTTCGTCGTCGTCCACGACAATGTCGACGCCGACGACGTCGCGTTCACCGACGACGACCACCGGGACGCTGGCCGCGGCCTCCTTGAGCGACTCGGGGACGACGCTGAGCAGTACCAGGCCGTCCACCCGCATCTCCAGGAACGCCTCGACCGCCTCCGCCTCGAAGAGCGGGTCCCAGCGGCCGCTGCCGACGAGCATCCGCAGGCCCGCGCCGTGCAGGCTCTCCTGGAGCCCGTCGAGGAACTCGGCGAAGAACGGGTTGTGCAGGTCGGCGACGATCGCGCCGATCAGCCTGGTGCGCCCTTCGACGAGGCTGCGCGCGACGGCGTTCGGGCGGTAGCCGAGCTCGCGGGCCGCCTGCAGGACGGCCTGCCTGCGGCGTTCGCTCACGTGCGGTGACCCCCGCATCACCAGGGAGACGAGCGACTTGGAGACCCCGGCGCGTTCGGCGACGTTGCGGATGGTCGGTTTCGGCGCGGGCAGGGTCCTCCCCTCGTCGCGTCTGACGGGAGAGGGCTCGGTGCGCGGCCTGGGCACCGCGCTTTCTTCTCGCATTTTGTGCGAGGAATTCGCTTGATCAGCTGACATGGCACTCCGTCCAGGGGGACCTGTGGGACCTGCCTCGACGGCGCGCGGCGGGGGTGGAACGCGCCGTCCTCCACTCGAGGGGGATTGCCATGATGCCGCGCCTTCCCCCCAAACCGCCGCAACAGTGAGTAACGGGCATCCGACAATGGTGGTTCGGGGCTGTGGTGTTCTGGATCACAACCCTTCCGGACATGATCATGGGCCGGTGAAAAGCCCGTTTCTGCCCCCTGTCGGCGGGGGTTGTCGCGGTCCCGGCTCGGATACGCTGCCCAGGTGGGAGATCACGCGGTGGCCGGCAAGGCGCGACGCCGGCAGGGCGGCGGCCGCGGCCGCCGCAGGCTCAGCGTCGACGAACGGCGCGACGAGCTGATCGACGCGGCGTTGCAGCTGTTCAGCACGCGTTCGCCCGAGGACATCTCGATCGACGACGTCGCGGCCAAGGCGGGCGCGTCCCGCGCGCTGGTCTACCACTACTTCGGCGGCAAGAACGAGCTGTACCTCGCCGCGCTCGGCAGTGCGGCCAGGCAGCTGTCGGTGCTGCTGGAGCCGCCGACCGAGGGCAGGCCGCTGGACCGGCTGCGGATCTCGCTGCGCCGCTACTTCGACTTCGTGGAAAGCCACGCGGCCGGTTACACCGCGTTGCTGCGCGGTGGTCCGGCCGACCGTTCCGGGGAGGCCGGCGAGATCGTCGACGGCATCCGCCAGTTGCTGCTCGACCGGATCCTGCACTCGCTGGACGTCGAGACGCCGCAGCCGATCCTGCGGATCACGCTCCGCGCCTGGATGGCCGCGGTCGAGACCGCCGGACTCGACTGGCTGGAGAAACGGGACGTGCCCCGCCCCCAGCTGGAGGGTCTGCTGATCGATCACCTGGTGGTCATGTTCCACGCGGCCGGACGCCACGACCCTGGCGTCGGCAAACTGTTCGACCGCCTCGCGCAGGAGGAAATGGGCTGAAAGCCCTCGTCCGGGCATGGTTTCCGGCCCGGGACGCCCACGCTTTTGGACGCTTTACCCAAAAGTGACGGGGAACGCCCCAAATGGAGACTCTGTCCTCATGTGGACAAAAAGTCACCCATGTCCCAAATTCCTCGCACGTCAGCGGCACCCTCGGCCGGAGCCGACCCCCGTCGCCCTTGGGGCGGGCACCTGGAGCGCCCGGGCCCCAAGGGCAGCGCGGGTGAACACGACTACAACGGCCTTCCCCCCAAAGCCATGACCGACCCCACCGCCGGTATCGACCGGCACCGGCATCGACCATCGCGATCGCGTGCGAAGCCGGATTCGCATCAGCCGAGAACCCGATCGCACGCCGCGGCGGCGAGCCGCCCCTTACTCCGAGCGCTGTTGCGGGATGCCCGCGAGCAGCGCCCGCACCTCCGCCTCGCGGTAGCGGCGGTGCCCCCCGAGCGTCCGGATGGACGTGAGCTTCCCCGCCTTCGCCCACCGCGTGACGGTCTTGGGGTCGACGCGGAACATCGTCGCCACCTCCGCCGGCGTCAGCAGGGGCTCGGCCTCTGGCGTACGTGCTGACATGTTTGCGGCCTCTCCTCCGTGGACCGATGACAGCGATCCTGCGATTGATCCTCGCGTGGTCACTGATGTCCCCTATGGCCCGAGTTGAGCCACTATGACATCACAACGTGTAACCTTGCCACCACTCAGCGCTACAAGCAAGTTCCTGGCGGTAGTTGCGTGCAAACATCCCCACGAGTGCGGGGAGCGGCGCGTATCCGATGGCCAGCGGGTCACGCTGCGTGATTCTAGCGATACGTATAGTCGTATCGCGCGCGGATTCGAGAAATTTGTTTTAGTTCGCCGCCTCAAGGGCCCGGATGGGCCTCCAGCGGGCCAGGAGACGCTTGTACATCGCCACGGTCAGCTCGACCTCCCCGCGCCCCATCCCGGTCAGGGCCACGGTCATCTCGGCCACGGACTCGTCCTGGCTGAGCGTCCGGTCGTCCAGCAGATGGACGAGCCCTCCGTAGTCGAGCTCGACGAGCGCGCGGGGGTGGAAACCGTCCAGCCAGCGGCCGAGCGCCTCCAGCCGTCCGGCGGACAGGAGATAGACGTCGCCCGTGCCGTCGCCGAGGTTCTCCCGCACGACCGGCAGCGCGTCCGCCACCCGCCTGCGCGCCTCGCGCATCGAGGTGACGTAGATGAGCGTACGCGCGGGTGCGGCCGTCGCCGGGATCTGGCCGGGTGTGGGCGGTTCGGCGTGTTCCTCGGACGCGTCGTCCGACTTGCGGTAGCCCGTCCCCGGTGTCCCGAGCATCAGGCAGCGCTCACCGCGCGTGAAGGGCACGAACCAGTCCAGCGGGACGTGCCAGGTGCTCGTCAGGATGTGCGGTTGCAGGGGCTTGCCTGCCCGCTTCCATTGCTCGAAGTCGCCCGTCACCCGTTCCGACAGTGGCGGCGGCACGAACGCGGCCGTGACACCGGCGGCGTGCTGGTTCCGGAAGCGCTCGAAGGCCAGCCATGAGCGCAGCCGCGTCTCCCAGGGGCACACGTAGATCATGTCGTCCAGGCGCCGGACGTAGGCGTCCCTGCTCTCCCGCTCCGGCGCGACCACGGGCGGCGACCCGGTCAGCCTGAGCGTGGCCGCGCGGTGCTCCACGCCCAGCGCGTGGATCCGCCGCGGACGCCGGCGGGAGTCGGCGTAGACCGTCCACAGGGTCCGTGCGGGCTCCGGGAAGGCGGTCACCGGTTCATAAACCCGTAGGTACGCGGCGTACGGAAGCACCATCGCATCGTGACATGAGATTCGGCCGGGCGCGGTGGCATCGCGCGCCCTAGGCTGATCTTAGAGACAGAGAGGAGGGCACTACCGTGCCTAATGTCTTCGGGTCGCCCCACAAGGGCACCGACCACGTCACACAGGGGGGCGACCCCCCTGCATCCCCCGGCGCTTCACGTTTCGGCAGTCACGAGCAGGTCGTTTTCTGCCAGGACGAGGCGAGCGGCCTGCGCGCCATCATCGCGATCTACTCCACCGCGCTCGGCCCGTCCCTGGGAGGAACCCGCTTCTACCCCTACAAGACCGAGGACGAGGCCCTCGCCGATGTGCTGAACCTGTCGCGGGGCATGGCGTACAAGAACGCCATGGCCGGGCTCGACCTCGGCGGTGGCAAGGCCGTCATCATCGGTGACCCGTCCGTCGACAAGTCCGAGGCGATGCTGCGGGCTTACGGACGGTTCGTCCAGTCCCTGAACGGCCGCTACTACACGGCGTGCGACGTCGGTACGTTCAGCGAGGACATGGACATCGTCGCCCGGGAAAGCCAGTACGTCACCGGCCGGACGGTGGCGCACGGCGGTGCGGGCGACTCGTCCATCCTCACCGCCTTCGGCGTGTTCCAGGGCATGCGCGCCGCGGCCAAGACCGTGTGGGGGGCTCCCACGCTCCGCGGCAAGCGTGTCGGTGTCGAAGGCGTCGGCAAGGTCGGCCACCGTCTGGTGGAGCACCTCGTTGAGGACGGCGCGGACGTCGTGATCTGCGACGTGAACAAGGCCGCCGTCGACCGTGTCCGGTCGTCGCACCCCGAGGTCGAGGTCGTCGCCGATACCGACACTATGGTCCGGACCGAACTGGACGTCTACGCACCGTGCGCGCTCGGTGGCTCCCTGAACGACGACACCGTGCCCGTGCTGGCGTCCAAAGTGGTGTGCGGGGCGGCGAACAACCAGCTCGCCCACGGCGGCGTGGAGAAGAGCCTCGCCGACCATGGCGTCCTGTACGCGCCCGACTACGTGGTGAACTCCGGCGGTGTGATCCAGGTCGCGGACGAGATCGGCGGCTTCGACTTCGACCGTGCCAAGGCCCGCGCCACCGGAATCTACGAGACCACCTTGAAGATCTTCGCGCTGGCCGCCGACGAGGGCGTCCCGCCGGCCGTGGCGGCCGACCGCCTCGCCGAACGCCGGATGTCCGAGATCGGCAGGCTGCGCGGCATCCTGCTGTGAAACCGGCCATATCCGGTAGCGGATCGGGTCGGTGAACACCTCGGAAACCCGCCAATCCCTCGAACCGTAGAACCTCTACAAGGCCGCCGTGGGACGCCCTCAGGCCCCTCCCACGGCGGCCTCAGCGCGTACGCGTGACCACCGGTTACACTGTTGTTATCAGCAACAGAGGCGCCGCCACGTTCCGTCCATGTACCGAGCCGGGCGCAAAACGGGTACGGTTGTACCCGTGACTGACGCATGGCTCATCAGGCACCGGTTCGTGTGGTACACGCGCGCGTTGATGGGCCCACGAAAGCCCTGACCATCGAGGGGGTCGAGCCAATGGGTCGCGGCCGAGCCAAGGCCAAGCAGGTAAAGGTTGCCCGACAGCTCAAGTACAACAGCGGCAACACCGACCTCGACCGCCTGAAGAGCGAGCTGGGAGTCGACGAGGCGGGGGACGACTCGTACGACGAGCTCGCAGAGAAGTACGCCGACTACGCCGATGACTACGGCACGGAGGAGCGCAAGGACGGCACCTCCGGTTGACCGGCTGACATGACGCCACCGCCCGCAGCCGCGGGCGGTGGCGTTTGTCATGTCTGAGCGGGCCCACAAGGCCCGTTCGGCCCGGGGTGCTACTCGGGTGACTTCTGGGGCCTGAGAGGCGCTCAGCGGCGTTCTCAGGCCCGTCTACGGGCGGCGGGCGCGTGACGTGCGGGTCAGGTGCGGAGGGTCGCGGCGCCGGTGCCTTCGGTGATCTCGCCGAGGTGCCAGGCGGCGAGACCGCGTGAGGTCAGGAGGCGGAGGGCCTCGTCGGCGGCGTCCGGAGCGACGATCGCGGCCATGCCGACGCCGAGGTTGAACGTCTTGTCCATGTCGGCCTGAGGGACGTCCCCGTGGGCTTGCAGTACGCAGAACAGGGCCGGCACCTCCCAGGACGAGCGGTTCAACACCGCGTCCATGGTCGGCGGCAGGGAGCGGGCCAGGTTCGCGGCCAGGCCACCGCCCGTGATGTGAGCGAACGCGCGCACGCCACCGGTGCGCGTCAGAGCCAGGCAGTCTTGGGCGTAGATGCGGGTCGGTGTGATGAGTGCCTCACCGAGGGGGCTCTCAAGGTCGGCCGGGTGCGATTCCAGGGTCAGATCGGTCGTGGCCAGGATGTGGCGGACGAGCGAGTACCCGTTGGAGTGGATGCCCGACGACGCCATGGCCAGAACGGCGTCCCCCACACGGACACGGTCGGGGCCTAGGACCTCGTCCGCTTCGACGACACCCGTCCCAGCGCCCGCCAGGTCGAACTCGTCGGCCTCCAGAAGGCCGGGATGCTCGGCGGTCTCACCGCCGACGAGAGCGCAGCCGGCCAGGGCGCAAGCGTCAGCGACACCGCCGACGATGTCGGCGATCCGTTCCGGGACGACCTTCCCGCAGGCGATGTAGTCGGTCATGAACAACGGTTCGGCGCCGCATACGGCGAGATCGTCGATGACCATGCCGACCAGGTCGTGGCCGATCGTGTCGTAGACACCGAGACGGCGCGCAAGGTCGACCTTGGTTCCGACACCGTCCGTGGACGTCGCTAGCAAGGGGCGCCGGTAGTGCCGCAGGGCGGACGCGTCGAAAAGGCCCGCGAAGCCACTGACGTCGTCGACGACCTCTGGACGCCGTGAGCGCGCCACCCGGGACTTCATCAGTTCGACGGCACGTTCGCCCGCCGCGATGTCGACCCCGGCGTCCTCGTAGGACGTCATCGAGTGACTTCCAGGAGATGCTTGCCGCGAGCGTCCTCGTCCACCGGGATGGGGTAGACGCCGTCGAAGCACGCCCGGCACAGGCTCTCCTTGGCGACATGGGTCGCGGAGATCAGCTCGTCCAGGGAGATGTAGCCGAGCGAGTCGGCGCCGATGGAGTCGCGGATCTCCTCCACCGACAGGTTCCCCGCGATCAGCTCGGCGCGGGTGGCGAAGTCGATGCCGTAGAAGCACGGCCAGGACACCGGCGGGCTGGAGATCCGCACATGGACCTCGGCGGCGCCCGCGTCGCGCAGCATCGCGACGATCGCGCGCTGGGTGTTGCCGCGCACGATCGAGTCGTCCACCACGATCAGCCGCTTGCCCTCGATCGCCTCGCGCAGCGGATTCAGCTTGAGCCGGATGCCGAGCTGGCGGATGGCCTGGGACGGCTGGATGAACGTCCGGCCGACGTAGGAGTTCTTCACCAGCCCCTGGCCGTAGGGGATGCCGGACGCCTCGGCGTAGCCGATCGCGGCCGGAGTGCCGGACTCGGGCGTCGGGATGACCATGTCGGCCTCGACCGGATGCTCGCGCGCGAGGCGCCGCCCGACCTCCACGCGGGTGGCCTGGACGCTGCGCCCGGCGATCGACGTGTCGGGCCTGGCCAGGTACACGTACTCGAACAGGCAGCCCTTCGGGCGCGGCTCGGCGAACCGCTCGGAGCGCACGCCGCCGCCGTCGATCGCGACCAGCTCGCCCGGCTCGATCTCACGGACGAAGCGGGCACCGACGATGTCGAGCCCGGCCGACTCCGACGCCACGACCCAGCCGCCGTCTTCCAGCGCGCCGAGGACGAGCGGGTGGACGCCCTCCGGGTCGCGGGCGGCGTACAGAGTGCCCTCGTCCATGAACACCAGGCAGTAGGCGCCACGGACGTCGGGCAGGATCTCGCGCGCGGCGGCCAGGGGGCCGACCTCGGCGCGGTGGGCGAGCAGAGCCGACAGGACCTCGGTGTCGGTCGTCGCGGTGAGCGTGCCCGGCGCCAGCCCCTCGGCCAGCTCCATCGTGTTGATCAGGTTGCCGTTGTGGACGAGCGCCAGCCCGCCCGCGTCCGAGGACCGGAACGTGGGCTGCGCGTTCTCCCACGTGGGCGAGCCCGTCGTGGAGTAACGGCAGTGGCCGACGGCGATGTGGCCGCGCAGGGTGTTCAGCACCGACTCGTCGAAGACCTGGGCGACGAGGCCCATGTCCTTGAACACGACGATGCGCGAACCGTCGCTGACGGCGATGCCCGCGGACTCCTGCCCGCGGTGCTGGAGCGCGTACAGGCCGTAGTAGGTGAGCT
>JBOHBY010000640.1:0-3594 GCA_050698635.1 Spirillospora sp. | reverse complement strand
AACATCCACAGTTATGACGACGTTCTCCTCGCGCGCGCTCGTGCCTACAACCTAGTGCCGGTCACTGGCGCCCTGTGGTCGCTGGGTCTGGCCGCCACCGAATGGCGCCAAGTTGTGGAACTGGCGGCCGAAAACGGTGTCGTCCTACTCCATCCCGAACTCCGGGTGGCGGGCTTCGAGCCGGCCGAGGGCGAGGCGGCCCGCCCGCAGAACCGCCGGTCGTGGGGAAGCTGATCTTGTGCAGCGGGCCGACACGCCTATGACGAGGCTCAGAGCCTGGCGGGCCGGCTCCCCAATGGGATGCTGCTGACCTACAAGGGCGTGGGCCACACCGCCTATGGCCGCGGCAACGGTTGCGTCACCGGCGCGATGGACGCCTACCTGACCGATCTTCGTCTGATCAGATCTGGCACGAGCTGCTGAGCGAGCGCGTCGGAGAACGGGGAAGCACTGGCCGGTCCGAATGCGAAGGGGTGCAGGGTGAGGTTAGAGCGTATGGGGAGATGTCATCGCTGGATCCCCGCCTTGATCCTGGTGGCGGGGGGCACCGCCTGCGCCACCGCGCAGACCCGGGCCTTGGACCCGCCCGCCGAGTCCTCCGGCTGGACGGCGACCGTCTACTACACCGCGGTCGAGTCCTTCCACCACGGCACCCGGCGGACCGTGCGCGGGTGCCCGCGCCTGGAATGCGACCACGGCCGCGACGACCTCGGCTCCTACCCGGAGGACTTCGCCAAGGCCGTGCGCGACGAGGGCACCGGCCGCATCACCGACGGCCCCCGGCGCGGGCGCTACCTCAACTGGTCGCACGACGTCGGCTACTGGCTGGACACCGCCCCGCGCGACACGGCCGGGCGTCCGCTGCGCGCCTGGGTCTCGGCGGCCGCCGACCGCTCGGTGCTGGCGCCGGGACACCGGTTCACCATCACCTGGTGCGGCAACGACGACGACGGCGCCGCCATCGAGGCCCGGATCTGCGCGCGCTTCCGGTCGTCCCGCTGGACGGTCGTGGACGAGTTCACCCCGGGGCTCGGCGGGCCCCGCCACATCGACCTCTACATCGGCGAGGAGACCGGCCCCGATTTCACCGAGTCCCCCCTCTACACCACGTTTCACGGCGCGTCCCTGCGTCCGTCCTCCTGACCACGATCCGCCGGTCACCGCCGAAACCTGGAAACACGACCTGGCCCTGTAGGTCAGAGAAGCCTGCCTGACGTGCGAGAAGTTCACCACCGACGCGACCTTCTGTTCGCGCTCGAGATCCAGCGGCAGCGCACTGGCCAGCTCATCGACGAGCGACGCCAGGCATTCAAGGCCCGCACTGGGCAGGCAGGACATGAAGCCCGACAACGTGTGGCTGGCCGGTCGCCTGCAGGAACAGGACGCCCTCGGCCGAATCATCCTGAAGATCGAGCAGGTCCAACGCGCCGACGGCACCGTCAAAGCCGTTCGCGGCGCCCGGGGTCACCGCCCGCACCGATGCCATCGCCCGCGGCCGGGACGCGTGATTGTGAGCCGAGGCAACCCCGAGAATCTCCGTTCGGCGGTCCGGCTGCGGGACCTGTCCGCGTGGTGGAAGCGGTCAAGACGCGGTGCCGGTCGCCGGTGCTGCCGGGTTCCTGTGCTGAAGGAGCAGGTTCTACAGGCCCTGCAGAAGCTGCTACCCCTGCGGGCCGATGAGCGGGACCGGTTGCGTGAACGTCGTTGACGCTGTTGACATCCGGTCATGACGGTTCGGGAAGCAGGCGTGCTCCCGTCGCCCCCCGGCTCCGGCCGGGAGCAGCGGGAGCACGTATGGGGGAGTGGTACGTAGCTCTCGATGGTGGTCGGCGCGACACGGTTAGCTGCGTGGATGGTGTTGTGAGATCGGGGCCCTGGGGAGGCCTGCTGGATTCGGTGGACGGACTCTATGGGGCTCCTATGTCCGCGCGACACCTGGGGTCGCTCATGCCTACGTAGACGGGCTCTAGGTAGTCGAGGAGGCCGTGGTGGCCGCCTTCGCGGCCAAGGCCGCTTTGTTTGACGCCCCCGAATGGGGCGGCGGGGTCTGAGATGACTCCCTGGTTGAGGCCGATCATGCCGGCCTCCAGGCGTTGCGTGAGACGTAGCCCGCGGTCGAGGTCGCGGGTGTACAGGTAGGCGATGAGGCCGTGCTCGGTGTGGTTGGCGGCGGCCACGGCCTCGTCCTCGGTATCGAACGGCAGGACGGGTGCGACGGGGCCGAAGATCTCCTCGCGCAGGATCCGGGCGCCGGGCGGGACGCCGGTGAGCACGGTCGGCGGGTAGAAGTAGCCGGGGCCTTCAAGGGGATGGCCGCCGACCAGTGCGCGGGCGCCACCGTCCAGGGCTTCCTGGACGAGCGCGGCGACCTTGTCACGTGACGCGGCGTTGACGAGCGGGCCGACGTCGGTCCTGTCGTCCTGGCCGGGGCCGACGCGTAGGCGTCGCATCGCCTCGGTGAATCTGTCGACGAACTCGTCGTAGACGGGGCGCTCGACATAGAAGCGGTTCGCGGCCGTGCACGCCTGGCCGCCGTTGCGCATCTTGGCGGCGAGGGCACCCTCGATCGCCGCGTCGAGGTCGGCGTCGGCGAACACCAGGAAGGGTGCGTTGCCGCCGAGTTCCATGGAGCAGTTGAGGATCTGGCCCGCGGCCTGTTCCAGGAGCGTCCGTCCCGTGCCGGTGCCGCCCGTGAACGAGAGTTTGCGGACGCGGGAATCGCTCAGCATGGGCCCCACTACGGCGCTCGGAGTGCTGGTGGGCAGGACGTTGACCACACCGTGCGGTACGCCGGCCCGCTCCACGAGCTCGGCCACCGCGAGCGCGGTCAGCGGGGTGAGCGCCGCGGGCTTGAGCACCACCGAGCAGCCCGCCGCGAGCGCCGGAGCGATCTTGCGGGTGGCCATGGCGGCGGGAAAGTTCCAGGGCGTGACCAGCACGCACACGCCGACCGGACGGTGCAGGACGAGGATGTGCCGTCCGCCGCCGGGCGCGCGCAGCGTTCCGCCCTCGGCGCGCACCGCCTCCTCGGCGTACCAGCGGAAGAACTCGGCCGCGTAGGCCACCTCGGCGCGGGCATCGGCCGGCGCCTTCCCGCTCTCCGCGACGATCAGCCGGGCCAGCCGGGATTTCTCGCTGGTCATCGACTCGTACACACGGCGCAGTGTCTCGGCGCGCTGCCGGGGAGGCCGTCCTGCCCAGGAGGGGCCCGCCCGGTGGGCCGCGCCCACCGCCGTGCGGGCGTCGTCCGCGGTCGCGTCGGCGACGTCGGCGATCGGTTCCCCGGTGGCGGGGTCGTGCACGGCGAAACGGCGCCCGCCCGACCCGGCGCGCCACGTCCCGTCGACGAGCAGATCCGTCGGCGCGGTCGCCGCGGCGGCGCGGGCCGTCACACTCCCGGCCGTCATGCGCTCAGGGCTTTCGCGATCGTGTCGACGACGCGGTCGGCCGAGGGGATGACGGTGTCCTCCAGTTCCCCCGCGGGCAGCGGGACGTGCGGCGTGGTGATCCGGACGGGCGGCCCGGTGAGCAGCCCGTGGGCCTCCTCGGCGACCAGTGAGACGATCTCGGCGCCCCAGCCGCACAGCCGGGGAT
>JBOHBY010000639.1:0-5950 GCA_050698635.1 Spirillospora sp. | reverse complement strand
GCTCCGGGTCGACGGCGGGGTCGGCGGCGACCGACTCCTCGCCCTCGGGTTCGCGGCCGGGGGTCGCGAAGTTGAACTTCTCGATCATGAATTTGAAGATGAAGTAGTACACGAAGAAGTAGAGGACGCCCATCCCGAGGATGAGCGGGAGTTTCTCCGTGTTGTCCTTCGTGGCGTTCAGCAGCAGGTCGATGCCGCCGGCGGAGAAGCTGAACCCGAGTTGGGCCCCGGCGGCCTCCATGAGCGCCATCGAGATGCCGGTGAGGACGACGTGCACCGCGTACAGGACGGGCGCGACGAACATGAACGCGAACTCGATCGGCTCGGTGACGCCGGTGACGAACGCGGTGAGCGCCGCCGACAGCATGATGCCGCCGACCGCGGGACGCCGGTGTGCCGGGGCGGCGCGCCACATGGCGAACGCGGCGCCGGGCAGGCCGAACATCAGCACGGGGAAGTACCCGGCGAGGAAGCCGCCCGCGTTCGGGTCGCCGGCCAGGTAGCGGTTGATCTCGCCGTGGACGACGCCGTCCGGGCCCTTGAAGTCGCCGAACACGAACCAGATGAGGGAGTTCGGGATGTGGTGGAGGCCGAAGGGCAGCAGGAGGCGGTTGACGATGCCGTAAACACCGGCGCCCGCGGCGCCCGCGCCGGTGACCCAGTCACCGAAGTCGGTCAGCCAGCCGCCGAAGATCGGCCAGACGAAGCCGATCAGCACGGCGATGATGATGGCGGCGAAGGCGGTGATGATCGGGACGAACCTGCGGCCGCCGAAGAAGGCCAGGTAGGCGGGCAGCTTCACCCGATAGAACCGCTGGTAGAGGAGGGCGGCGGTGAGCCCGATGAGGATGCCGCCGATCACGTCGGTGGGGTTCTTCAGACCCCAGTCGATGACCTCCTTGTTCACGCCGCCATCCACCTTGGTGATGAGGACGTTGCCCTTGAGTTCGTCGCTGTGCGAGAACATGATCTTGGAGACCCGGTCGTAGACCAGGTAGCCGACCACGGCGGCGAGGGCGGTGGAGCCGTCGGACTTACGGGCGAAGCCGATCGCCACACCGACCGCGAACAGCAGCGGGAGGGCGGAGAACAGCGCGTTGCCGGCCTCGCCGACGATCTCGGCGATGCGGTTCCATTCGAGACCGTCTGGGCCGAGCATGTCTTTCTGGCCCAGGCGCAGCAGGATGCCCGCGGCGGGCAGCACGGCGATCGGCAGCATCAGGCTGCGGCCGATCCGCTGCAGCACCGCGAGGACGCTCGATCCTCGGCGTGGCGCGGAGTCCACTGTCGTGGCAGTCATCGTGAGGTTCCTCCTCAGGGGTTACAGGAGTTCTCAGGTGTAGGGGGCTGGGGGATCAGGACTGGGGCGGGGGATTTCCGAGTGCCGTGTGGATCTGGTAGCGGTCCGCCCTGTAGGTCGACACGCCCAGCTCCGCACACACACCACCGGTGTACGAGCGGCGTTGGAGGAGCAGCACCGCACTGCCCCTGGGGATTTGCAGATGCCTGGCGTCCGCGGCGTCGGCCAGGCTTGCGTCGATCGTCTGGTCGCCCGCGTCGAAGACGAGACCGTACACCGCCTCAAGCACGCCGTACAGGGATCTGTCGGCGAGGCGGCGGTCGAGCAGGTCGGGCGCGAGCGAGGCGAGAATGTGGGCACGTTCCAGGGCCATCGGCTCGCCGTCGGCGGTGCGCAGGCGTTCGATGACATGGATCTCGGTGCCCGGCTCGACCTCGAAGATCCTGGCGAGGCGGGCGTCCGCGTAGACCGTCCGCCGGTCCAGGTCGATCGCGCCGGGCAGCAGTCCGCGGCTCAGCATGTCCTCGGTGAACGAGACGAGCCGCAGCGGCATCTCGATCTTGGGCCGGGCCACGAAGGTGCCCTTGCCCGGGACGCGGTACAGCCGGCCCTCGGAGACGAGCTGGTCGACGCCCTGCCGCACGGTCATGCGGGACAGTCCGTACCGGACGCACAGCTCGCGCTCCGACGGGATCGGGGCGTCGACGGGCAGTTCCGCGCTCTCGATCAGGTCGAGCAGGATCGCGCGGAGCTGGAAGTACTTCGGTACGGGACTGTGCGGGTCGATGGTCGTCACGGGGGTTTCCTCGATGGCCGGGGGCCGGATCGATGGGATTCGCCGGGTTTCGACGGTTGGATGGGCAGACGGTCCGCCGAGCGGAGCTCGTCGTCTGGTTGGTGGTGGGTGGTTGGTGGTGGGTGGGGGCTGGAGGACGGTGGATGGTGGTAATCAGTTTTGGTTCGTACTGGTCTAGGCCGGACTAGACCACATGACCGAAAGGCATGTCAATGCACGAATTTGTAACGACCTGGTCTCGCGCGCGCGCGACCAAGATCGACATACGCGCAGGTCAGGGAGCCCTCTCGGACGGGCTGTCCGGCCGGCTCTCCGCGGGCATGTCCTCTTCCGGCTCCCGGCCGGGGGTCGGCAGGTCGAACCTTCTGATGATGAACGTGAAGATCGCGTAGTACAGCGCGAAGTAGACCACCCCCAGTGAGATCACCATCCACAGATGGCGGGTGTTGCTCTTGGTCGCGTTCAGCAGCAGGTCGATCAGGCCGGCGGAGAAGCTGAAGCCGAGCTGCGCGTCCGCCGCCGCGAGCAGGCCCATCGAGATGCCCGTGAGCACCACGTGGACGCCGTACAGCACGGGCGCGACGAACATGAACGAGAACTCGATCGGCTCGGTCACCCCGGTGACGAACGCGGTCAGCGCCGCCGAGAACATCAGGCCGCCGACCGCGCCGCGCCGGTGCGGAAGCGCGGTGCGCCAGATGGCCAGGGCGGCGCCGGGCAGGCCGAACATCAGCACGGGGAAGAACCCGGCGAGGAACGTCCCGGCGTGCGGGTCCCCGGCCAGGTAGCGGTTGATCTCGCCGTGCGTGACGCCGTCCGGCCCGTTGTAGGTGCCGAACACGAACCAGATCAGCGAGTTCAGGATGTGGTGCAGCCCGAACGGGAGCAGCAGCCGGTTCGCGACGCCGTAGACGCCGGCGCCGAACGCGCCCGCGCCGGTGATCCAGTCGCCGAAGTCGTCGATCCAGCCGCCGAGCGTCGGCCACACGAACCCGAAGGCCACGCCGAGCACCAGCGCGGCGGCGGCGCTGACGATCGGCACGAACCGCCGGCCGCCGAAGAACGCCAGCCAGGACGGCAGCCTGACCCGGTAGAACCGCTGGTAGAGCAGCGCGACCATGACCCCGACGACGATGCCGCCGAGCACCTGCGTCGGGTTCGTCAGGCCGTAGCCGATCGTCTCCTTCAGGCTGCCGTCCTCCTGCCCGACCAGCTGGACGACCGTGCCCTTCAGCTCGCTGGTGTGGGAGAACATCACCTTCGAGACGCGGTCGAAGACGAGGTAGGCGACGACGGCGGCGAGCGCGGTGGACCCGTCGGACTTCTTGGCGAACCCGATCGCGACGCCGACCGCGAACAGGATCGGGAGGTTGTCGAGCAGCGCGCCGCCCGCCGCGGCGAACACCTCGGCGATGCGGTCCCATTCGAGGCCGTCGGCGCCGAGCATGTCGGGCTGGCCGAGGCGGAGCAGGATCCCGGCGGCGGGCAGGACGGCGATCGGCAGCATGAGGCTCCGGCCGATCCGCTGGAGCACGGCGAACGTCGCCGTCCACGCGCCGCCGAGGCGCCCGCCGCCCCCGTCCCCGTCCCCGACGGCGGCCGTGGCGCTCAAGGGCGCTCGTCTCGATCGTCTCGATCGTCTCGATCGCGCCGGCCGATCCCCCGGTCGGAGCGGGGGCCGGCCGGTGCCGATACTGGACGACTTCGGGCACGCATCTTCATCTTCATCCGATTCGTGGAGTATGGTGCGTACTGGTCTAGTCCGGACTAGACCAGTTGGATCGGGCGTTAACGAACAGCGACGAATGCGTCACGGAGAGTACGCAGCGATGGCATCACTACTGGTCACGGCCTCCCGCATGATCATTACCCCCGCGGGTGGTCCTACCCGCGTACTCTCCCCGGGATACGTCCGCGCCGAGAACGGTGTGATCGTCGAGGTCGGCGAGGGGCGCCCGCCCACCACGCTCGGCCCGCCCGACGCCGACCTGGCCGATGGCCTGCTCGCCCCCGGCCTGGTCGACATCCAGGTCAACGGATTCTTCGGCTACGACATGGTCGACGCCGACGAGGTGGGCTGGCACACCGTCGTGTCCCGCCTCCCCGAGACCGGCGTGACCGCGTTCCTGCCGACGTTCATCACCGCCCCGGTCGAGACGCAGGCCGCCGCGCTTCGCCGCACCCGCGACCTCCTGCCGAACCTCCCGGACGGGACGCGCGTCCTCGGCGTCCATCTCGAAGGACCGTTCCTGTCGGGCAAGCGCAAGGGCGCGCACAACGCCGCCCACCTCACCGACCCGGCGCCCGACGCGATCGCGACGCTGCTGGAGACCGGGCTCGTCAGGCTCGTCACCCTCGCGCCCGAACGCGACGGCGCACTTGACGCGATCCGCACGCTGACCAGGGCCGGCGTGGTCGTCAGCGTCGGGCACAGCGACGCGACCGCCGACCAGGTCGCCGCGGCCGCCGACGCCGGGGCCCGCAAGGTCACCCACATCTTCAACGCGCAGACCGGCGTCCACCACCGCGACCCGGGCGTCGCCGTCCAGGCGCTCATCGACGACCGGCTCAGCCCCGGTCTCATCCTCGACCTGCACCATGTCGCGGCGAAGGTGGCCGAGCTGGTGTTCAGGGCCGCGCCGGGACGGGTCGTGCTCGTCACCGACGCGGCCTCGTCCGCCGGGATGCCGCCCGGCACCTACGAGCTCGGCGGCGAGCCGATCACCATGCCGGCGGAGGGTCCGCCGCTGCGCGCCGACGGGACGCTCGCCGGGTCGGGCCTGCGGCTGGACGACGCCGTTGGCAACGCCGTCCGTATCGGCATCGACGAGGTCACCGCGATCGACGCGGCGACCAGGACCCCGGCCGACCTGATCGGCCGCGCCGACCTCGGCCGGATCGTGCCCGGCGCCGCCGCCGACCTGGTCTGGCTCGGGCCGGACCACCCTGCGCAGACGAACCACCGCGCGCGTACGACGTGGGTCAACGGGCAGAAAGTCTTCGGAGGGGGATCGGGATCATGACGAGTCTGATGCGCACCGAGATCGGCGAGCAGCCGGACGCGCTGCGCCGGACGATCGACGCGCTGCTGCCCCGCACCCCCGACCTCGCGGCGCTCGCCCGCGAGACGCGGCAGGTGCTGTTCATCGCGCGCGGGTCGTCCGACAACGCCGCCGTGTACGGGCGCTACCTGGTGGAGTCGCACGCCGGACGGCTGGCGACGCTCGCCGCGCCGTCGATCGCGACCACCTACAAGCGCAGGCTCGACCTGTCCGGCGTGCTGGCCGTGGCGATCAGCCAGTCCGGCAGGACCGAGGAGATCGTCGAGACCCTCGGCTGGGCCGGGGACTGCGGCGCCAGGACGGTCGCCGTCACCAACGGCGCCGGGTCGCCGCTCGCCGAGAGCGCCGAGGTCGCGCTGATCACCGATGCGGGCGACGAGATCGCCGTCCCGGCCACCAAGACCTACACCACCCAGCTCGCCGCGCTGGCGGTGCTCGGCCTCGGCCTCGGCGCGGACGTGGCCGAGGACGACCTGCGCCGCGTCCCCGACGAGGTCGCCCGGATGATCACCCTGGCCGAGGCGTCGCCCGCGCTGCCCGAGATCGTCGAGGCGCTGGCGAAGGTGCCGGGCGCCGTCGTGTCCGGGCGCGGTATCGCGTTCGGCACCGCGCTGGAGCTCGCGCTGAAGATCAAGGAGGCGTGCTACCTGCACGCCATGGGCCTGTCGTACGCCGACCTGCTGCACGGCCCGATCGCCGTCGTCGACGACCAGACCCCGGCGCTGCTCGTCGCGGCCGGTTCAGGCCCGACACTCGCCGGGACGGTCGCGCTGGCCAGGCGGGTCGAGGGCG
>JBOHBY010000638.1:0-3480 GCA_050698635.1 Spirillospora sp. | reverse complement strand
TGGTGCTCGTCCCACTCCGTGGCGTCCTCGACAAGCCGGTCGTACACCGCCTGCGCGGTCAGATCGGGCTCAAGCCATTGCCGGAGGGTCGGCCAGGCGGTCAGGAGGGCGTCGTGGGCGATCTCGGCGGTGTCCTCGTGCAGGGTGAGCAGGCGTCGCGCGGCGAACGCCGACAGCAGCGCCTCGACCCGGCCCCGGCTTTCCGCCGTGTCCGCGGACGCGGCGGAGTGGATCTCGGCCAGCGTGGCCTTCCGCCGCGCCACCCGCCCGCCCGCGGTGATCACCGTCATGCGCCGGAAGAGCCTCAGGGCGATCTTGCGGTCCCGCGGCGGCAGCCCTTGGAGGACCTCGTCGGCCGTCTTCCGCACCGAGTCACGGACCCGGCCGGACTCCTCATATCCCCGGACGGTCAGGCGGCCGTCCTCGCGTCTGTCCCAGGTGTTGCGCAGCGCCTGCGAGAGCAGCGGCAGGACGCCGGCCCCGTACCGGTCGCCGGTGGCCTGGCCGGCGGCGCGCAGCTCAGCCAGAATGATCTCCACCAGACCGGGTTCGAGGTCCAGGCCCACCGCCGCCGCCGGGCCGGTGACGGCCAGCCGGAGATCGGACTCCGTCATCGGCTCGACGATGACCTGGCCGTCCTGGATGGCCTCGGCGAACTGCGGGTAGGCGGCGCACCGGTCCCAGTAGTCCGCGCGCACACCGACGATCACTCCGGAGCCTTCGGCCAGCGCGTGCAGGGCCCGCACGAACGCCTGGCGCTCCCGCTCGTCGGGCACCAGCGTGAACAGTTCCTCGAACTGGTCGACCACCAGCACGACGCGGCCGTCGCCTGGGACGGTCCCGGACAGGGCCTCCCGCGGGTCTTCCCGCAACCGATCGTGCAACGCTTCGGCACACCCGCCGAAGGACTCCGTCCACGCTGCGGCCAGTGCCCGCATGGGCGCCGGGGTCGGCGTGATGAGAAGGCGCGGCCAGTGCCGCGAGCCCGCGACCGGCAGCTTCCCCTCCGCCAGTCCCGGCATCAGCCCCGCCCGTAACAGCGACGACTTGCCCACGCCCGAGACGCCTGAGACCAGCAGGAGATGCCCGTGCCCGTCCAGGCGCGAGCCCAGGCGCGCGAGAAGGTCGGCGGTCGCCCGCGCCCGCCCGAAGAACAGCTCGGATTTGTCGATATCGAACGGTGCCAGACCCTGGTAGGGACACACGTCGGACGGCGAATCTTCGTCGTCGCCCTTCGGCGGGCGAAGGTCTTTCGGGGCTCGCGGTGGCGCATGGGCATGCGTCCGGCCGCCCCCGTCGCCTTCCCCCATGGTGGTCATTCTGATCAAGGGCCGCGATATTAATCAATCGCAGACAACCCGAAAACGACCATACGGCCAACCGCTACCGCTTTCGCCTAGAGGCTGGGTGGTTTTCTCGCCAGCAGATCCGCGTGGATCCGCTCCAACACGGGATGGGGATCCGTGCCGAGTTCGGCGGCGATCCGCGCTCTGATCTTCTCGTACCGGACCAGCGCCTCGGCCTGACGGCCCGAACGGCACAGAACGATGAGCAGCCGGGCCCACAATGATTCGCGCAGCGGGTACCGCGCGGTCAGCGCGCTCAGTTCCGCCACGAGTTCCCTGTGCCGGCCGGCGGAGACGTCCAGGTCGATGCGCCGCTCCACCGCGGCGAGGTACCGTTCGACCAGCCAGGGCGTCTGCGACTCCTGAAGCCAGCCGGACGGCACGCCTTCGAGCGGCCTGCCGCGCCACAGGCCGAGCGCCTCCGCGAGCCGTGCCCGCTCGTCCGCGATGTCCGACGCGCTTGAGGCGGCGTCCAGCAACCTGACGAACCGGAGAGCATCCACGTGTTCGGGATCGGCACGCAGGACATAGCCGATGGGTTCCGAACCGATCGACTCCGCGCCGAGTGCTCTGCGCAGCCGGACGATATAGGTCTGAACGCTGCGGCGAATGTTGCCCGGTGACCGGTCGTCCGCCCACACCGCCGTGGCCAGACGCTCGACCGACATGGCCTGACCGGACGACAGCGCGAGCGCCGCCAGCAGAACACGCAGCCTGCCCGCCGACAACGAGACCGGACGGTCGTCCACAGACACCGACAGCGGCCCCAGCAGCCCGACTGAGAGCCCGCTCCGCGGCCGGACGTTGAGTGCGCCTTCGAGTGCGACGCTCGATTCCCCGTTACGCGTATCCACAATGCCCCTGAGATCCATGGCCGGCGATCGGACCCCGCACGCTGCCCTCGCGCCGCCCGCCGAAGAGATCAGCAGGAACATCGAAGATGCCGATCACACTGTTCGACAACCGCCTGGACGAATGTGAACGGAATTAGACGCGATACTCGCGTTCTCCAGTTCAGGTCGTCCTGGGACAGCCCCCTGCTCATCCGGATCACCTATCCCTGGGGGTTCGGCTTCTGACGTCCGCGGTGCGCCGGTCGCCGAGCCGTCCCGCGAACGGCCCCGTACGAGCGCACCCGGGGCCGCACCTAACCGACGTTGCGACTTAACTGACGTAACGCAGCTCAGCCCACGAGTGGGGTGAACGAGGCGGCCGAGTTAGATCACCGGGCTCATCCTCTGATGCGGGAAAGGCGGACGCATGAACGGCGCGGGGGCGGCGCTTGATCTCGGGGACGTGCTTGTAGAGCGTGGAGCGGCTGACTCCCAACGGCCATGCGATGGAGGGCACTGACTCGTCCGGGCGGGTGAGCGGGGCGCGGGCCTGGCGGACCTGCTCGGGATACGGAGCCGCGCCCGGAAACGGCCGCCGCCATCGATCCGGACGGTGCCGTCCGCGCCTGGCAGTGGCCCGATCGGGACGGGACCGCGCACCGACCGGGGAGGGGTCCCGGCGCCGCGGCTCTACTGTGCGGCGGGCGACGTCGAGGGTGGGAGAGGCGAGATGGGCGAGCAGCCGCGGGACGCGCACCCGGCTATCGCATCGCCGAAGCGGCCCGTCGCAGGGACGGCCCGGCGCCGTCTGCCGCTCGGGGCGAGCGTCCTTCTGGTGGCCGCCGCCGTACTCACCGGGCTCGTAGCATCGCGCGACGACTTTAAGGTGCCCACGCCGTCCGGTATCCAGGCGCACCCCAGCCTGCGGGCATTAGGCAGTGTCGAGCGTGGCTTGATCGTCCGCTTCATCGGCTCGCGCGCCGGCCTTGCCTACGGTGCCGACGGCCACACCATCGCGACCTCCGACTGTTCCGGCCTGCTGTTATGGGACGCAGCCACGCATCACAAGCGAGCCGACCTCGCCCTCCCAGGAACCCCGGCCGCCACAAAGGACGGGGCCACCACTGTCACGCCCGGAGCCGAGACCGTCGGCAGGTTCGACCTCAGCCCCGACGGGCGCAGCCTGGCCATTCTCATCATGCGGGGAGACGCCCCTCGACCTGTGGCGCCTGGAGTGAGCCCGGCTCGTCCTCCGATCGGCGGCGCTCCCGGTCAGCGGAATGCCCGGAGCACCCGGGCAT
>JBOHBY010000637.1:0-10658 GCA_050698635.1 Spirillospora sp. | reverse complement strand
CCCCCCCCACGCCCCCCGGCAACCGAACGGGAGAGCTGTTTGAGGGTGGCACGGAGGCCGAGGAGTGCGAAGGCGTGCTCGTCGCAGGCGAGACGTCCGAGGCCGTCGCGGACGAGCGGGTCACCGTCCAGGCCGAGCTCGGCGGCGAGGGTGAGGAGTTTGGGCAGGTCGCCGCCCAGTTGGAAGGTGCTGGTCAGGCCGACGCGTTCGTTCGCGAGCGTGTTGCGGGCGACGCGCCAGCCCGCGTTGAGGGGGCCGACGACGAGATCGTCGGGGACGAACACGCCGTCCAGGAACACCTCGTTGAAGACGGCGTCGCCGGTGCATTCGCGCAGCGGGCGGATATCGATTCCCGGCGAATTCATGTCGACGAGGAAATAGGTGATGCCGTCGTGTTTCGGGCGGTCGGGGTCGGTGCGGGCGATGCAGATGCCCCACTGCGACTCGCGGGCCAGGGACGTCCAGATCTTCTGGCCGGTGATCGTCCAGCCGCCTTCGGCGCGTTCGGCGCGCGTGCTGAGTCCGGCGAGGTCGGAACCCGCGCCCGGCTCGGAGAACAGCTGGCACCAGACGATCTCGCCGCGCAACGTCGGCGGCAGGAACCGTTCCTGCTGCTCAGGCGTGCCGTACTGGACCAGTGATGGGACGACCCACGCAGCGATCATCAGCGGGACCGGGCGCACGGCGGCGGCTTTCA
Organism: Spirillospora sp.; assembly: GCA_050698635.1. Taxonomy (GTDB): domain Bacteria; phylum Actinomycetota; class Actinomycetes; order Streptosporangiales; family Streptosporangiaceae; genus Spirillospora. The sequence goes on along the minus strand of JBOHBY010000637.1, from coordinate 9,961 downwards.
GTTCCTGCTGGATGACTATTTGCTCCAGCGGACCGGCGTCTCTACCCCATGGTTTGGGCAGGTGCGGGGTTACCCAGCCGCCGGTCGCCATTGCCGCTCGTTGTTCGAGGGGCTCCATGGCGGCCAGTTCGGCGATCTGGGTACGGATTTCATCGCGTAGGGGTTCTGCGTTTTCGGTGAGTTCTATGGTCATGGGACGGCGGACGCCTGCGACGGCGAGTGCGGCGACGTCGGCTCGGTGTTTGCTTGCCCGGCCCAGTAGCGCGCGTAGCGTCAGGGCCCGCCGGTAGAGCAGGTGAGCGTCGTGTTCGTAGGTGTAGCCGATTCCACCGTGTATTTGGATGTTGCCCTCGGTGCATTGGACGGCGGCGTCGGCGGCCAGGGCAGCGGCTACTCCGACGGCGTAGGCGCGTTGTTGTTCTTCTGGCCCGTCCAGGGCGCGGGCTGCGTCCCATACGGCTGCCCTGGCGCGTTCCACGGCGATGAGCATCCGAGCGCATTTGTGCTTGACGCCCTGGAATTGCCCGATCGGACGGCCGAACTGTTCGCGGAGCTTGGCGTACGCCACGGCGTCGTCCAGCGCGCGTCCCGCTACGCCGCATGCTTCGGCTCCTAGGAGGACGGCGGCGTGGGCGTGGGCATCCACGCCTTGGAGCTGTTCGTATTGGGCTGGAGTGGCGTTGACAGTGACCCTTCCCAGTGGGCGGGTGATGTCGAGCGACTCCAGCGGTTCTACGGTGACGTCGTCGCGGTCTACGACCGCCCAGCGGTCGCCGACTTGGAGTAGGAACAGGTCTGCGAGTGGGGCACCTAGAACAGGTTGCAGTGTGCCGGAGAGGGCCACTGCTGCTTTGCGGGAGCCGTCTGCCAGGCCCGGGAGCAGGTTTTCCGCTCCGCTGGCTTGCAGGATCGATGATGCGAGAACGGTTGGGGTGTAGGGGCCGGGAGCGAGGGCACGGCCGAGTTCTTCCAGAACTACTGCCTGTTCCAGGAGGCCGTAGCCTTGCCCGCCCACGTTCTCCGGCAGGTGCAGGCCGGGCAGGCCCTGGGTGGTGAGGGCGGGCCAGAGGGATGCGTCGTCCGCGTCCCGGACGGTCTGGGAGGTGATGTGCCGCTCGGCCAAGGCGCGCACGGATGCCGCCAGGTCCTGATGTTCCTCGGTCAGCCCGATCGCCATGGTCCCACCTCTCCTCGACGTGGGACCAGACTATTAGAACGCTATTCGGTTCGGTAGGACGCGAGCTTCAGGCGGGTGAAGAACGTGTTGACGTCCGGGTACTTCTGCTTGTGCGTGTTCGGCATCGACGCGAACACCACGGCGGGCGCCTTCCGTCCGGTGTCGATCACCGCCGTGGCGTAGATCTCGCCGGTCGCGCGGACGCCGTCGCGCTTGTAGGTGAGGTAGGAGGCGATCAGCCAGCCCTGGCGGCCGTCCACGGTCAGGCCCTGCGACGCCAGCGGCACCGACCTGTGCGGGAACCCGTAGTACTGCTCCTCGAACCCCTGCGCGACGAGCCCCGCGACGTTCTTGACGCTGCCCGGCCCCTGGTAGGCGCTCTGGAGGCTCGGCAGCAGCGTGCCGGTCATCAGCTGGCCGTACCAGAGCTGCGCGCCCTTGCGCTCGGTCACGAGAATCTGCTGCCCGGACCATCCCGGCGTGCCCAGCTTGTTCTGCTTGGTCGGGACCTTCCACGGTGCGGCCAGGCGCGGGTACGACAGGCCCGAGTGGACGTCGGTGACCCTGCCCAGCGGCTTGCTCGGCTGGCCGGGGAACATCTTGAGCTTCTTGTCGGGCGGCAGCTTGACCTGCGCCGCCTGCGACTGCTCCGCCGTCGCCGTCCGGCCCGCGTTGGCGCCCTCGTCCGACTCCGCCGGGTCGTCGCCGCCGCTCTTCACGAAGTAGACGGCACCGGCGACGGCGAGCGCGACGACCAGCAGGCCCACCCCACCGAACAGCACGATGCGCGACCGTCCACCGTCCTCCAGCCCCCGCCCACCGCCAACCAAACGACGAGCTCCGCTCGGCCACTCATCGTCCAGGACGTCGCGGCGCGGCCGTTGCGACGCGCCTAGTTTGGCGTCGGCGGCGGCCTCGTCCGCCATCCAGTCGGGCATCTGCCAGTTGCCGCTGCTCGGCTTGCCGGGCTTGGCCGGTTCACCGGCGCCGGTCGGGACGGCCGGTACGTACCGCTCGTCGCCGGAATCCTCGCCGTCGGCGTCGCCGTTCTCGCCCTCGTCGAACAGCGATCCTTCCCACTGGGGCGGCTCGTCCTCGCGGGCGGGCGCGACCTTCAGATCGTCCTCGATCTTGCCCCAGACGTCGTGCGCGCTCTCGCTCTCGGCCGAGAACTCGGTGCGCTCCACCGGGCCTGCTGGCTCGTTCTCGTTCATGTCGGTCCAGCGCGCACCGCGCTCCCCCTGATCGGACATGCGGGACACGTTACGCGAAGATCAACGGCTCGGTTCCGGTCGGGAATCACGCTCAGGACACATCTTCCCAACGGGTCAGGCATTCCTCGCCGATCCGCCGTCACCCGGTGTGACCAGCACCTCTTCCGCCTGCGGGGCGTCCGCGAGACGTTCCCTGGCCAGCAGGGTCGCGCCCGCGACCGCGCCCGGCATCGCCAGCACCGCGCCCAGCGGGACGAGGAAGACCAGGAACGTCGCGACGCCGAACCCGACCACCAGCGGGCGGTTCGCCTTCAGCCGCGCGAACCGTTCGGTGCGCCGGATCTCGCGCCGTTCCAGCGCGATCGACGTCAGCTCGCCCGCGAGGAAGTAGCCGGATACCAGTGCGGCGACGGCCGGCACCACCGTCTGGCCCACCAGGGGCAGGAACCCGCACGCGAAGAACACGACGGCGAACGTCAGCGCGATGGCGCCGAGCAGCGCCGCGTCCTTGATCGCCCGGCCGATCTGGACGAGCAGCGGAACGTCCGGCTCCGGCGGCGCGCCGCCCTGCGACTCCTCGACGCGGACGGCGATCGCCTCGTAGAACGGGTCGCCGACGAGCAGCGTCACGGCGGTGAAGGTGAGCACGGCGAGGAACAGCGACGCACCATAGATCGCGATCCCGGCGATGAGGCGCGCGGACGTCCGGGCCGCGTCCGACCAGTCGTCGGCGAAGCCCGTCACCCATCCGGCGAGGTCGTCGATCTGGAACGCCAGGAAGACCAGCGCCGTCACGTACACGCTCAGCACGATCAGCGCGGGAATCAGGCCGAACAGCCACTGAGCCGGGTGCCGCGCCATCCACGCGATGCCGCGCAGCAGGTATCCGACACCGTTGAACAGGTCTTTGATGCCGGACGGCCGTGCGGTGGGCGGCGGTTGCGGTGGGACGTACGGTTGGCTCACGCCCCCAGACCCTATAGGGCAGACCTAAGGAGTCGTCTTGCAGATCACCGCTGCCCTCGTCGAAGAGCAGGACGGCCCGTTCATCCTCACGGAACTGGACCTGGACGACCCGGGCCCCGGTGAGGTCCTGGTCAGGCTGGCCGCCACCGGCATCTGCCACACCGACGGTCTCGCCCGCCACGGCGACCTGCCGTTCCCGCTGCCGGGCGTGCTCGGCCACGAGGGCGCGGGCACGGTTGCCGCGATCGGGGCGGGCGTCACCGGTTACGCCGAGGGCGACCCGGTGGTCATCGGCTGGCCCTTCTGCGGAACGTGCCGGAACTGCCTGGCCGGAGAGCCCCGGTACTGCCTGCGGCTCGCGGAGGGGCTGTGCGGCGGCGGACGGATCGACGGAGGCACGGCCCTGCACCGCCTCGACGGCAGCCCCGTGTCCAGCCATTTCTTCGGGCAGTCGTCGTTCGCGACGCATTCGCTGACCACGGCCGCCGCGCTGGTGCCCGTGCCCCGGGAGCTGCCTCTGGAGTTGATGGGGCCGCTGGCCTGTGGCGTGTCGACCGGGGCGGGGGCGATCTTCAACACGGTGCGGCCGGGGCCCGGGGCGCGGCTGGCCGTCTTCGGGGTCGGGACCGTGGGGCTGGCGGCGATCATGGCCGCGCGGAACTCGGCCGCCACGCGGATCATCGCCGTCGACCGGCACCCGTCCCGGCTGGCGCTCGCGCGGGAGCTCGGCGCCACCGACACCGTGGACGCCACCGTGGACGACGTCGTCGGCGCCGTCCACGACCTGTGCGGCGGGCCCGCCGACTACGCGCTGGAGTGCACGGGGGTGATCGACGTCGTCCGGCAGGCCGCCGACTCGGTCGGCATGCTCGGCACGTGCGTGCTGATCGGCGGCGCTCCGGCGGGCGCCGAGTTCGCCGTGGACCACCTGTCCACGCTGTGGGGCAAGCGGATCGTCGGCGTGCTGGGCGGCGGCGGGCGGAGCGACGAGCTGATCACCGCGATCATGGCGCTGTACGCGCAGGGCCGCTTCCCGTTCGACCGGCTCGTGGAGTACTTCGACTTCGCCGACGTCCAGACCGCGCTGGATCGCTCCTACGCGGGCGAGGTCATCAAGCCGGTGCTGCGGATGCCGTGACGGGCGCGGTGAGGAGGTCGGCGGCCCTCTCGGCGATCATGATCGCGGGCGCGTTGGTGTTGCCGGTCGGGACGGCCGGCATGATCGAGGCGTCCGCGACCCGCAGGCCCTCGACGCCGTGGACCCGCAGCTGCGGGTCGACGACGGCGGCGTCGTCCACGCCCATCTTGCAGGTGCCCGCCTGGTGGTGGTAGGTGACCACTGACCGGCGGATGTAGGCGTGCAGGTCGCGGGTGCTTTCCGCGAGCGGCCCGGGGTAAAGCTCGCGCGCTCCCCAGGTGTCGCGGAGTTCGGTGGCGTCGATGATCTGCTGGCACAGGCGGACGGCGGCGCCCAGCGCGTCGAGGTCGGCCTCGTCCGAGTCCGACAGGACGCGCGGGTCGATCAGGGGCGCGTCCCATGGGTCGGTGGCCAGGCGGATCTGACCGTGGGACGCCGGACGCACCAGCCCCGCCATGAGCGAGACGCCGTTCGGCGGCCCTTCCATCCACGGTTCGTAGAGCGGGACGCCGAAATGCAGCGGCTGGAGGTCGGGCAGTTGGAGGTCGGGACGGCTGCGCCAGAACAGGTGGCTCTGGGTCTGGGGCAGGCCGGGGGTGAACGCGGGCGCACGGTCGACGGACGCGATCACCGGCACGAGCCAGTGATCTTGCAGGTTGCGGCCGACGCCGGGGACGTGGGCGACGGCGCCGCCGAGCGCGTCCGCGTCGCCGATGCCCGACCGCATGAGCAGGACGGGTGACCCGATGGCCCCCGCGCACAGCACGACCTCGTCGGCGTACGCGCGTTCCGCCGCCCCGCCCCGGCTCCATTCGACGCCGACGCAGCGCCGCCCCTCGAACAGCAGTCGCCGGACGTTCGCGTCCGCGACCAGCGTGACGCCGACGCCGACGCCGACGTCCGCACCGGCACCGGCACCGGCACCGGCGCCGCGCTCCAGAACCGGCGCCAGATACGCGGACGCCGTCGTGAGCCGCCGCCCGTCGCGGATGGTGAACTGCATGAAGGACACGCCGTCCTGCCGGACGCCGTTGTAGTCCGGGTTGAACGGCAGCCCGGCCTGCCGCGTCGCCTCCACGATTGAACGCTGCACGTCGTCGGGCTCGTATCCCATGAGGACGTCGAGCGTCCCGGGCGTCTCGGTGCCGAGCCCGTCCACGCGGGCGAAGAGCGGCTGGACGTCCCGCCACGACCAGCCCTCGTTGCCGAGCGCCGCCCAGTGGTCGTAGTCGGCGGGGTTGCCGCGCACCCAGATCATGGCGTTCAGCGCGTGCGAGCCGCCGACGACGCGTCCGCGCGGCAGGTGCAGCCTGCGCTGGTCCGCGTGCTCCTGCGGGACGGTGCGAAAGGACCAGTCGAGTGGCGAGTCCCAGAGTTCGTGCATGCGGGCCGGGTCGTCGACGGCGGGTTCGTCGCGGTGCGGGCCGGCCTCGACGACGAGAACGTCCCGTCCGGCGTCGGCAAGGCGCCGCGCGACGACCGCTCCCGCCGACCCGGCACCTACCACGATCACATCGGCCCGCCGAGGACTTTCAAGGCTCATGCAAGACCTCCACGGGTCGAATGCGTGCGGAAACGAACGGGACTGGCGTGAAGGGAGCGTACTTCGGGGGGATTTGTGTAGGATTCCGGAAATCGCAGGCCATGCCGCCAAAGACAAGGACTGTTCCGCCACAGCCAAGAGCACCGGCGAAGAAGGCGGTGAACTTTCCGCACCGTCCATCGGGGACGAAGAAGGGAGCCGCCAGTGACCGCCCAACGGCAGTCCGATACGGAAAAGGTCGAACCCGCACCTAGGGGCTGGGGGCACGCCGCGTCGCTGACCCAGACCAAGTTGCCGGTGCTGGCCGTCCGGGCCGGGCGTGGGGAGGCCACGAGCGTCCTCGTCGCGACCCTGGCGCTGGTCGCGTTCATCAGCATCCTGCATCCGGAGTTCTTCAGCACGTCCCAGCTGCTGGACACCCTCCAGTCGGCCGTCTACGTCGGGCTCCTCGCGTGCGGCATGGCCTACCTGCTGTCGATGCGCGAGATCGACCTGTCCGTCGGCTCGACCTTCGGGCTGACGGTGATCGCGACCGGGCTGATGATGAACGAGGGGCTGCCGGCCTGGCCGGCCGCCGTCCTCGGCGTCCTGCTCGGCGGGCTCCTCGGGCTGATCAACGCGCTGATCGTGCAGTTCGTGGGCATCCCGGCGATCGTCGCCACGCTCGCGACACTGTCGGTCTTCCGCGGGCTGACGCTCGCGCTGAGCGACGGCAAGCAGGTCACCGGCCTGCCGCTGGAAAGCTCCTTCTTCACCGTGCTGGGCGGTAAGACGTTCGGGGTCCCGACCAGCGTGTGGGTCCTGATCGCGATCGCCGTGCTGCTCACCCTCGTGCTGCGGTTCACACCGTTCGGCTACCGGGTGCGCTCCATCGGGTCCAACCCCGACGCGGCGACGTTCTCCGGCATCTCCATCGCGAAGGTCCGCATGCAGGCGCTCGTCCTGATCGGGTTGCTCGCCGGGCTGTCGGGGGTGCTCGGCCTGGCGTTCTTCACCTCCGGTGACCCCAACATCGGCACCGGGTTCGAGCTCCAGGCGATCGCCGCCGCCATCATCGGCGGCACGCCCCTGCGCGGTGGCAGCGCCACCGTCATCGGCGCCTGTCTCGGCGCCGTGCTCCTGAGTGTGGTCACCAGTGGCTTGCAGTACTTCAACATTCCCGCCAACTGGAGCGCGTTCGCGACCGGTGGTGTCATCCTCGCCGCCGTCGCGCTGGACAGCCTGGTGCGTCGCCGCCGGCGGCGCGAGAGCGCCAAGCTCGGGCTATGACATCCCCCGCACCCCCGAAGGAGAACTAGTGAAGCTCAGATCTTTGACCCTGGCTACGGTGCTGATCGGCTCCGTCGCACTGGCCGGATGCGGTTCCGGTGACGGCGGCTCGGGGGAGAAGAAGTCGGGAAAGCTTAAGCTGGGATTCATTTACGCCACGACGACGCAGAACCCCTTCCAGGAAATGGCGTACGGGGCGAAGGCGGCGGCGAACGCCGACGGCAATGTGACGTTGAACGCATCCGCGCCGACCGGCACGAACGGGCCGGTCCAGGTTCAGCTCTTCCGCTCCGCGATCCGCAGCTCGCCCGACGGCATCGCCCTCCAGGCCCTCGCCCCCGACCTGTTCGTCCGGCCGCTCAAGCAGGCCGACGACGACGATATCCCGACGGTCGCCGTGGACGCCGCCGCGCCGCCCGGAACGAAGACGAATCTGTTCGTCGGCAACAGCAACACCGAGGTCGGGCGCGCGCTCGGCGAGGACTTCATCAAGCACGTCCCGCCGGGCACCAAGGGCGAGGTCGTCATCGGCATCGCCATTCCGGGCCTGCGGCTCCTCGAACAGCGCATCGAGGGCCTCACCGCCGTCATCAAGAAGGAGCGCCCCGGCCTGACGATCAAGGGGCCGCTCGACTCCAAGGGCGAGCCGACCGAGAACTACAACGCGTGGAACTCGATCGTGAAGGCGAACCCCAAGGCCATCGCCTACCTCGGGGTCGGCGCCCAGGACGGCGTCTCGCTTCCGCTGATCCAGAAGCAGACCGGCCGCAAGTTCCTCGCGGGTTCGTGCGACATCGACCCGGCGGCGCTGAAGGCCGTCAAGGACGGGTCCCTGTTCGCGCTGTCGTCGCCGGAGCACTGGCTGAAGGGCTATGTCGCGATCGAGCTGATGATCCAGGCCAAGCGCGAGGGCAAGAAGCTGCCCGAGGGCTGGTGGAACCCCGGCACCCTGGTCGTCAACTCCGGCAACGTCGACGAGATCATGAAGCGGCAGGCGAACGAGCAGAGCCGCGTCAACTACTTCAAGGCGCTCGCCGAGAAGCAGATCACCAACCCCGGGCAGTACATCAAGCCCCTCGACCAGGCGAACTGACATGACGGTGCTCCGCGCGCAGAACATCACCAAGACCTACGGCGGCGTCACCGCGCTCGCCGAGGGCTCGCTCAACGTCGAGCCCGGGTCGGTGCATGCTCTTCTGGGCGAGAACGGGGCCGGGAAGTCGACCATGGTGAAGGTGCTCGCGGGGACGATCCGTCCCGACTCGGGCACCCTCACCATGGACGACCGGCCCGTCGCCTTCCACAGCACGGCGGACGCGGTCCGCCACGGCGTCGCCGTCGTGTCGCAGGAACTGAACCTGTTCCCCGACCTCGACATCCTCGCCAACCTGTACCCGCTCCGCGAGCCGCGGCGCGGGCCGTTCCTGAACCGCCGCGCGATGCTCGACGCCGCCAGGCCCCACCTCACCCGGCTGGGGCTGGACGTCGACCCGCGCACCCTCGTCCGCGAGCTGTCCCTCGGGCAGCGCCAGCTGGTCGAGATCGCCCGCGCGCTGCTGACCGACCCGCGCGTGCTGATCCTGGACGAGCCGACCTCCGCCCTGGACCGGGACGGCTCGGACCGCCTCCTCGGCATCCTGCAAGTGCTGCGGGAACGCCAGGTCGGCGTCGTGTTCGTGTCGCACATCCTCGAAGAGGTCATGCAGCTCTGCGACACGATCACCGTGCTGCGCGACGGTCACACGGTCCTCTCCGGAGCCGACCGCGCCGACCTGCGCATCGACGACATCGTCTCGGCGATGCTCGGCCCGCGTCCGGAGCGGGAGGCGGCGCCGGCGCCGGTCGCGCCCCCCGCCGGGAACGGGCCGGTGCTGCGGCTCGACAAGGTGTCGGTGGACGACGTCATGACCGACGTCGACCTCCAGGTGTCCGCCGGGGAGATCGTCGGCGTGACGGGCGTGGCCGGGGCGGGGCATCTCGCCGTCCTGGAGCTGGTGGCGGGACTGCGGAAGGCTTCGCGCGGGACCGTCCGGCTGCCCGGTGACCGTCCGGTGCCGCGCGGGCTCCGGCAGGCGATCGCTGCCGGTGTCGCGGTCGTGTCGGGTGACCGGCGCGGGCGCGGGCTGATGCTGGACCAGCCGATCTGGCAGAACATCGGCCAAGTCCGCTCGATCGGGCTGAGCCGTGACGGGCTCGTCGTCCGCGGTTCCGCGCTGCGCAAGCGAGCGCGCACCCATGTCGATCGGCTGCGGATCCGCTGCCGGGACGTGGACCAGCGCGTCGGGCTGCTGTCGGGCGGCAACCAGCAGAAGGTCGTCCTGGCGAAGTGGCTGGACGCGTCGCCGTCCGTGCTGCTGCTGGACGACCCGACGCGGGGCGTGGACGTCGGCGCGAAGGCCGAGATCCACGACCTGATCCGCGCCGCCGCGGCTGATGGTGCCGTGGTCCTGCTGGCCTCGACCGACCTGGAAGAGCTGGCCGAGCTGTGCCACAGCGTCCATGTCTTCTACCGGGGCCGGGTCGCCGCCCGCCTTTCCGGTTCCGACCTGGACCAGCACACGATCGTGCACGTGTCCAACACGGGCGCGGCCAACGCGGGCGCGCCCGGATAGGCCCGCCGGGTGGCCGCCCGCGCGGGTGGCCGCCCGCGTGGG
>JBOHBY010000636.1:0-4470 GCA_050698635.1 Spirillospora sp. | reverse complement strand
GCCGCCGGCGGCGGCGCCTACCGGCACGGTCGCGGCGGCGCCGATCGCGGCCCCGGCGGACATGGCGGCGCTGTAGGCGCCGGTGACCTCGCCGACGCGGGCCGGGAACTCGATCTTGACGATCACGGGGATCAGCACGTTGCCGACCGCGATCCCGGCGCAGGCGACGAAGGTGCCGGCGAGCAGGGTGGCCTCGCCGCCGGCGACACGGATCAGCTGCCCGAGCAGGAGGAGTCCGAGGGCGAGGCCGAGCCCGGTCTTCGCGCCGGCGCGCCGGATGAGCCAGGGCGTCGCCAGCGCGACGCCGCCGAAGCACACGACCGGGAGGGTCGCCGCGGTCGACGTCGCGAACGTGGACATGGCCAGATCGGTACGGGCCTGGTCGAGGACGGCGCCGAGGCTCGTCACCGCGACGCGCAGGTTCGCGGCGACGAGGACGACGGCGGCCAGCACCAGCAGCGGCCGGCCGAGCGCGCCGCGTGCGTGGGTCGCCTCGCCGGGTGGGTCGGGCGCGTCCTCGTCGGCCTCCAGGTGGGGGTGGTTGGTGGTCACGGCGCGGCCTGTGCGCCGGGGTGGCTCGGCGGCCCGCGGAACGCGGGGTGCGCCTTCGTGCGGTTCGGGTTCAGCACGTCCCGAGGGCCGTTCGCGCCTCCGCGCCTGTCGTGATGAGTGTGCGTATCGCGTCGACGGCGGTGGTGAACAGCGGGTCGGTCGACGGGGCGGAGCCCGCCTCGATGGCGTCCTGGCTCCACATCATCACGACGCCGCCCGTCCGCACGCCGAGGACGGATCCGACGATGAACACGGCGGCGGTCTCCATCTCCGAGCAGACGGCGCCGCCGCGGCGCCAGGCCTCGAAACGCTCGGTCAGCGCGGCCGCCAGCGGCATCCGCTGCGGTTCCGTCTCGCCGTAGTAGGAGTCCTTGGTGTGCGCGGGCCCGCACGTGTACGGGACGCCCGCGCGGTCCGCGGCCTGGCGCAGCGCGAGCAGCACGTCGATGTCGGCGACGGCCGGGAACTCGATCGGCAGGTACTGCCGGGTGGTGCCCTCGTCGCGGATCGCCGCGGTGAGGACGGCCAGCTCGCCGTTGACGGTGCCGGGCCGCATCGAGCCCGACACGCCGACCCGGACCATCGTGTCGACTCCGAGCGCGGCCAGTTCCTCCACGGCGAGGGCGGTGGACGGTCCGCCGACGCCGGTGGAGGTGACGATGACCGTCTCGCCGTCCAGCGTGCCGCGCCAGGTCTCGAACTCGCGGTTGCGGGCGACGAACTCCGGGGCGTCGAGGAGCGCGGCGATCGAGGCGACCTGGTCGGGGTTGCCGGGCAGGAGGGCGTACCGTCCTGCGTCCCGGGCGCGAAGGTGCAGGTGGTGGGCGAGCTTGTCGCTGTTCATCCAGATTCCTCCGTACGTCAATTGCGGCCATACAGTGTCATAACAAGGCGACGTCCGTCACTATTGACATACCTGGACGAGGCACCTACGGTTCCGGCACGGCCCGACGACGAGGAGGCGACCGTGCGGCACACGCCGGTGATGGAGTCCGAGCTTCTGGCGTTCATGAGCGCCCAGGAGGGCCCGGTGGGGGCGCGGGCGGCGACCCGGCACCTGCGCGGACGCGGCTTCGACGTCAGCGAGTCGACCGTCAGCCGACTGCTCAACGACCTCGACGAGCGAGCCCTCACCCTGTCGCTCGGTAAGAAGGGACGCATCCTCACCGAGGAGGGGAACCGTGTCGCCGCCAACCAGCAACTCGACAGCCGGCGGGAGTCGTCCTTCGCCGAGGCGCTCGCGCTGCGCGACGTCCACGACCTGATCGACCATCTCGTCGGCCGGCGCGGCATCGAGCGGGAGGCCGCTCGCGCCGCCGCGCTGCGGGCCCGTCCGGAGGAGCTCACCCGGCTGCGGGCGATGGTCGAGACGAGCGGTGAGGCGCGCTGGCGCGAGCGGCTCGCCTTTCACAAGATGATCGGCCAGGTCTCGCACAACAAGCAGATCCAGGCGATCAGCACGACCCTGTTCGACGAGCGGCTCGATCTGCTCGAACGTCTGCTCATCATGATCGGAATCAAGCAGGATGCACTGCTTCGGTGGGACCAGGAGCACCGCGACATCGTCGCGAGCATCTCAGACCGGGATGCGGACGGTGCCGAACGGCTCATGGTCGTGCATCTCGACGGAATGATCCGTGAGACGGAGCACTTCGCCAACAGCGGAAACGCTCACGTCATCCACACGCTGCTCGCGGAAAACGACCTCGCGTAGAGCGCTAGCCCTTTCCCCATCACAGCGATCACGACGACGACTCTTTCGGGAGCACGAATGACTCACTTCTGCGCGCCCCCCGGTTTGGGCAGGCGTTCATTCCTCCGGGTCGCGGGACGGAGCGCGGCCGTGGTGGCGGCCGGGTCGGCCGTCCCCTGGCTGACGGCATGCGGCTCGAACGCCGCCGGCGACGGCTCCGGCAAGGGCCGGTTCACGGTCAAGCTCGCCTGGATTCCGAACGCGGAGTACGCGGGCATCTTCGTCGGGGCCGAGGACGGCCTCTACACCAAGCAGGGACTCGACGTCGAGGTCCTGCCGGGCGGGCCGAACTCCGCGGTCGTCCCGATGGTCACCACGAACCGGGTCGACCTCGGCGTCGAGGCGATCCCGGAGAACGTCGCCACCGCCGTCGCCCGCGGCTCGAAGCTGAAGATCGTCGGCGCCGGGCTGCTGAAGAGCCCCGAGTCGTGGATCTCGCTCGCCGACCGTCCGGTCCGGAGCCCGAAGGAGATCGAGGGCAAGAAGCTCGGCATCACCCTGGCCGGGAAGAACACGGCCCTGGTGTTCATGAAGCGCAACGGCGTGGACGTCAGCAAGGTGAAGCTGGTGCCGATCCAGTTCGATCCCGCGCCGCTCGCCGCCCGCGAGGTGGACGCGATCTGGGGCTTCGCGTCCAACCAGCCCGTGTCGCTGGCGCTGCGCGGGGTCAAGACGCACGTGATGCCGCTGGCCGACTTCGGGTTCAACCGGATGCAGAGCGTGTTCTTCGCGTCCCAGAAGACGCTGGACGACCCCGCCGCCCGCGAGCGCGCCCGCAAGTTCATGACGGCGAGCAGGCTGGGCTGGGAGGCGGCGCTGCGCGACCAGCGGCACGCCGCCGACGTGATCATCAAGCGGTACGGCGCGAAGCTCGGCCTGAAGCTCGACGAGCAGGCCAAGTCGCTCGCCGCGATCGCACCGTACGTCAGCGGCGGCGCCGCCGGGGCCGGCGCGAGGTCCGGGCCGGGGGCGGGCGGGCTGTTCTGGATGTCGGACGCGCTCATCGAGGAAACGATCAGGAGCCTGACCAGCATCGGGATCAAGCTCGACACGTCGCTGTTCACCAACGAGCTGCTCGGGGGGTGAGTCACGGTATGCGGGAGCAGAGAACGGGGATCGGCACCGAGGCGGCGGCCCGCGCCACCTCGGGTGACGCACCGGCTGCCGAGGGGATCCGCACGAGCGGCCTGACGAAGACGTTCGCCGGTAAGGGGACATCGGTCGAGGCGTTGCGCGAGTTCTCCTTCGCGTCCCGGCGTGGGGAGTTCGTCGGGCTGCTGGGGCCGTCCGGGTGCGGCAAGTCCACGGTTCTGCGGATGCTCGCCGATCTGGAGACCCCCACCGCCGGTACTGTCACGGTCCACGGCCGTACGCCGCGCGAACTGCGCGAGGGCCACGGCGTCGGCGTCGCGTTCCAGGACGCCGGCCTGCTGCCTTGGCGGAGCGTCCGGGCCAATGTCCGGTTGCCGCTGGAGGTCGCCGGTCATCGTGACGGCGCCGCGGTGGACGACCTGATCCGGCTCGTCGGCCTCGACGGGTTCGAGAAGGCCCGGCCGTCGCAGCTGTCCGGCGGGATGCGCCAGCGGGTTTCGCTGGCCCGGTCGCTGGTCACCGATCCGGAACTCCTGCTGCTCGACGAGCCGTTCGGGGCGCTGGACGACCTGACCCGGCAGCGCCTCAACTTCGAACTGCAACGGATCTGGGCCGAACGCGGCACGACCACGGTGCTCGTCACCCACGGCATCGCCGAGGCGGTGCTGCTCTCGGACACCGTGGTCCTGATGTCGCCGCGTCCTGGAACGATCCTGGACGTCGTCCGCGTCGACCTGCCCAGGCCGCGCACCCCCGAGATCTTGCAGGACGGCGCCTTCCACGCGCTCTGCGACGAACTCTCGGAGAAGCTGTTCGCCGGCCGCGAGAACGGGACGGCCCCGTGAACGCCGCCGCCGTCCGGCCCCGCGTCGCGGGCCTGCGGCACGTCGTCCCACCGCTCCTGACGGTCGCGGTCCTGGTCATCGCGTGGCAGGTGATGTCGCTCGGCGGGCTCGGGTCGCTGGTGCCGCCGCCCGCCGACGTGCTCGCGCAGATGCGCGACGACGCCGACTACTACGTGCCGAACGCGACCGTCACCATGTCGTCGGCCTTGCAGGGATACGCGTGGGGCA
>JBOHBY010000635.1:0-2290 GCA_050698635.1 Spirillospora sp. | reverse complement strand
CCCGAGGCCGCCACCCGCGCCGCCGCGCTGCGGGCCGCGTCCGCCGTCGCGGCGCTCTCCACGTCCCCGGCGGACGCGCCGTCGTGCACCTACGTGTCGGCGGTGACGCGCGGCCCGTCGGTCACGGTCGGCTGGATCGGCGACAGCCGCGCCTACTGGCTGTCCGCGGACGGCCAGATCGAACCCGGCGAGGACGGAACACCACCGGGCCCCGGCGCCCAGGCCCCGGGCCCCGACGCGGCGGAGGTCAGCACCGGCGACATGGCGGAGCTCGGCCCGTCCCGCAGGCTCACCGACGACGACTCGTGGGCCGCGTTCATGGTCGCGGAGGGCTCGCTGACCGAGGCGGAGGCGGAGCAGCACCCGAACGCGCACGTCATCACGGCCTGGCTCGGCGCCGACGCCGGGGAGGTCAGCCCGCACGTCGCGTCGTTCCGTCCGGCGGGGCCCGGCACGCTGCTGGTGTGCAGCGACGGCCTCTGGAACTACTTCCCGGCGGCCCGCGACCTCGCGGAGCTCCTCGCCGCCGACCCCGACCCCGCACCCGCACCCGTCCCGGACGGCACCGCCGAACCCGGCAACGCGCCGCCTCCGGATCCGGATCCGGGGCACGACCCGGCGGCCGACCCGCTCGGCGTCGCGCGGACGCTCGTCCGCCACGCCCTCGACGCGGGCGGCCGGGACAACATCACCGTCGCCGTCATCCCGCTTCCGTCCCCCGCCGCCCCGCAGAGCCGCATCCACGAGAGCACGACGCAGAGCACGGAGCAGCCCCGATGAGCGAGCAGCCGCAATTCACCGTCAAGATCGACCAGAACAAGTTCCTGCCCGAGGGCGGCCGCGAGGTGCACGCCATCGTGTCCGTGGAGGCCGCGGTGGCCGAGGGCGCCGTGGCGGCGGTCCCGTCGTCGACCAGGGCGGCCGAGGTCATCATCATCGACACCTCCGGGTCGATGTCCTATCCCGACACCAAGCTGCGCGCGGCGGTCAAGGCCGCGAAGGTCGCGATCGACACGCTGCGCGACGGCGTCGAGTTCGCCGTGATCTCCGGATCGAACACCGCCTCGATGGTGTTCCCGCCGCAGCCCGGCCTGGTCGCCGCCGACCAGCGGACCCGCGAGCAGGCCAAGGTCGCGCTGAACAAGCTGAAGGCGTCCGGCGGCACCGCGATCGGCTCGTGGCTGCGGCTCGCCGACCAGCTCTTCGACCAGGTACAGGGCGGCCTGCGGCACACGATCCTGCTGACCGACGGCAAGAACCAGCACGAGACGGCCGAGGAGCTCGACGCCGTCCTGTCCCGCTGCGAGGGCCGGTTCGTGTGCGACTGCCGCGGCGTCGGCACCGACTGGGAGGTCGCCGAGCTGCGCAAGATCGCCTCCGCGCTGCTCGGCAGCGTCGACATAGTCGCCGACCCCGCCGGCCTTGAGGCCGACTTCCGGGCGATGACGGAGGCGGCGATGGGCAAGTCCGTCGCCGACGTCGCGCTGCGCGTGTGGACGCCGCAGACGGCGTCGCTGCGGTTCGTCAAGCAGGTCCTGCCGTCGGTGGAGGACCTCACCGGCAAGCGCGTCGAGGCGGCACCGCAGGCCGGCGACTATCCGCTCGGCGCGTGGGGCGCCGAGAGCCGCGACTACCACGTCTGCGTCGAGGTGCCGCCGGGCGATGTCGGCAAGGAACTGCGCGCCGCGTGGGTGAAGCTCGTCGCCCCCGGCGCGCCGGGCGAGGAGGCGCAGGTCCTCGCGAGCGGGAACGTCCTCGCGCAGTGGACGGACGACGAGGCGCGGTCCACCAGGATCAACCCGCGGGTGGCGCACTACACCGGGCAGGCCGAGCTCGCCGTCGCCATCCAGGAGGGCCTCCAGGCCCGCAAGGACGGCGACTTCGACACCGCGACCGCGCGCCTCGGCCGGGCCGTGGTCCTGGCGAACGAGGCCGGCAACGACGAGATCACCTCGATGCTGCGCCGGGTCGTGGACGTCGTCGACGAGTCGACCGGCACCGTCCGGCTGAAGCGCGACGTCGACAAGGCCCACGAGATGGAGCTCGACACCCGCTCCAGCAAGACCGTCCGGACGCGCAAGGACGAGACCGTCACCACCCGCCGGGGCGAGGGCTGAGCATGGCGAGCTGCCCCAACGGACACACGTCGCAGGCGTCGGACTACTGCGACGTCTGCGGCGAGCGCATCGGACCGTCCTCCCCCGCCTCCGCGTCCGGCGCGGGGTCGGGTTCGGGCCCGTCCGGTCCGCAGGGCGCGCCGGGGCCGGCCGCCGCGCAGGGCGGCGGACGC
>JBOHBY010000634.1:0-5578 GCA_050698635.1 Spirillospora sp. | reverse complement strand
GGACGGCGGCTGGGGCGAGGACCTGCGCTCGTACGTCGATCGCAGCTGGGCGGGGAAGGGCACGTCCACGGCGTCGCAGACCGCGTGGGCGCTGCTCGCGCTGCTCGCCGCCGGTGAGCGCGGGGAGTCCGTCGAGCGCGGCGTCCGCTGGCTCGTCGAGCGGCAGCGCGAGGACGGCACCTGGGACGAGGAGCACTTCACCGGCACCGGCTTCCCCGGCGACTTCTACATCAACTACCACCTGTACCGCCTGGTGTTCCCCCTCAGCGCGCTGGGCCGCTACCTGAAGGGTTCGTGAGGACATGGCGATGCCACTGCGCCAGAGCCTGCGCATCGGCGGATACGTCCTGCGCAACAAGCTGCGCGGCCGTGCCCGGTTCCCGCTGATCGTCGAGCTGGAGCCGCTGTACGCGTGCAACCTGGCGTGCGCGGGCTGCGGGAAGATCCAGCATCCGGCGGACGTGCTGAAGCAGCGGATGCCGGTCGAGCAGGCGGTCGCGGCGATCCGCGAGTGCGGGGCGCCGATGGTGTCGATCGCGGGCGGCGAACCGCTGATGCACCCGCACATCGGGCAGCTGGTCGCCGAGCTGATCAGGATGAAGCGGTACGTGTTCCTCTGCACGAACGCCGCCCTCATCCCGAAGAAGATCGATCAGTTCAAGCCGTCGCGCTACTTCGCGTGGGCGGTGCACATCGACGGGCTCCGGGAGCGGCACGACGCGTCCGTCTGCAAGGAGGGCGTGTTCGACCAGGCCGTGGACGCGATCAGGCTGTGCCAGGAGCGCGGGTTCCGGGTCACGACGAACACGACGGTCTTCAACACCGACACCCCGCAGACGGTGATCGACGTCCTCGACTACCTCAACGACGACCTCCGCGTCGACCAGATGATGATCTCGCCCGCGTACGCGTACGAGAAGGCGCCCGACCAGGAGCACTTCCTCGGCGTGCGGGAGACGCGGGAGCTGTTCCGCAAGGCGTTCGCGGAAGGCCGTCGCCGCCGCTGGCGGTTCAACCACTCCCCGCTGTTCCTCGACTTCCTAGAGGGGAAGGTCGACTTCCCGTGCACGGCGTGGGCGATCCCGTCGTATTCGCTGAAGGGCTGGCAGCGGCCCTGCTACCTGATGGACGACGGCTACACCGCCACCTACCAGGAGCTTCTCGACACCACGGACTGGAACGCCTACGGACGCGGACGCGACGACCGCTGCGCGAACTGCATGGCGCACTGCGGCTACGAGCCGACGGCGGTGTTCGCGACGATGGGCTCGCTCAAACAGTCACTACGCGCCGCTCGCAGCTTCTGAGGACGCTTCCGACGGCACGGACTCATCGCGGAGTTCCTCGATGATGGCGAGGACGGCGTCCATCAGCGCGTCGGCGTCGCCCGCGAGGCCGGGGTCGAGCGAGAGCCCGAAGCACAGCTCGCGGTCGACGCCGAGCCCGGCGATCGCGAACGGCGCGCCGGGCGCGAGCGGGACGATCGGGTACACGGCGGTGAGCGGCGCCCCGGCGAGCCGGAGCATCTTGTCGGGGCCGGGGAGGCTCGACACGGTGCCCTGGAGGAAACGTCCGCTGTAGGCCATCCGCGCGAACCGGGCGTGCAGCGGGACGGGCATGAGCCGTCCGGCCTGCCACATCACGGTCCACGCGGCCTGCGCGCGGGTGCCGGAGCGCAGCACGCGGCTCCGCTTGGTGATCAGCGCGAGCCGGTCGGTCTCGGACATCTTCCCGATCGGCAGGTCGACCATGACGGCGGTGGTGTGGTTGCCGACCATCGCGCTGCCGGGCGGCCGCATCATCAGCGGGACGGCGACGCGGCAGGTGGTCGGGCGGCCTTCGTCCTCGCTGACGACGCGGTTCAGCGCGCCCGCGACCGCGCACAGCACGACGTCGGTGACCCGCGCGCCGTAGCGGCGGCCGACGTCCCGGACGGTCGCGAGCGGCAGATGCATGGTGCTGTACCGGCGTTCGGAGGTCCCCGAAGCGGGCAGCCGATCAGGCGGGGCGACGTCCACCGCGAGCTGGCTCAGCCCGACCACGGTCGCGAGCGCCTTGCGGAGCGGCCTGCGCGGGAGGCGGCCGGTGAACGGCTCGGGCGGCGGATCCATCAGATACACGGCCTGCGCGACGATGCCGACGCCGTCGGCGACCACGTGATGCATCAGATACACCACGGCGGTGCGGCCGGGCTCGGCGCCCTTCAGCACGACCATGCGCCAGGGCGGACGGTCCAGCGGCAGGCCCTGCGACTGGAGTTCGGCGACCGCCGCGCGCAGGCCGGGCATGCCGTCGACCTCCCGTTCGGTGACGTGCCATTCCCAGTCGACGGGGCCGTGGTCGCGCCAGACGGGACGGCGCCAGCGCCCCCGCCGGACGAGCCGCTGCCGGAACCGGGGCAGCCCGCCGAGCCGCTGCTGGATCACGCGGACGAGGTCGGCGCGGCCGACGTCCTTCCGCGAGCTGTCCAGCATGATCACGCCGCCGGCCTGCTGCGGGGCCTCGGGCGTCTCCACCGCGAGGAAGAACGCGTCGGGGCCCTGGGCCCGCGCGGGCGCCGGTCCGGCGATGCGCTCGGCGGCGTACACGGCGGCGAAGACGTACGGGACGGCGATGATCGCGTCCAGGATGTAGTGGTTCGCGGTGGCGAGGATGACGTACAGGGTCACCAGGACGTGCACCGCGTTCAGCACCTGCACCCAGCGTCTGGCGTGCACGCGGGCGAGTTCGACGCCGACCCAGAGCGTCCAGCCCATGTGCAGCGACGGCACGGCGGCGAACTTGTCGGCGTGCTCGACCAGCGGCGACCCCCACGACCCCCAGGTGCGCCCCTGCATGACGGTGTCGATGAAGCCGAGGTCGGGCATGAGCCGCGGCGGCATGACGGGATACAGCGCGAACGTCGCCAGGCCGCCGAGGTTGAGCAGGACGAAGGCGTTGCGGGCCGTCCGGTACCGCTCGGGATGCCGGATGAACAGCCAGATCAGCAGGGCGAGCGCGCTGGCGATGTAGGTGATCGCGTACTCGTAGTTCGCCAGCACGCGCAGCACCGGCTGCTGCGCCAGCCAGCCGTTGAGGCCGAGCTCGACGTCGAGGTGCAGCGACTTCTCAAGGTTGAAGATCGCTTCGCCGTGCGCGCGGGCCGTGGCCGTCCTGCCCCCTTCGGGGAGCCGGGTGACCAGGGCGTACAGCGAGAAGAGCAGGAGCCCGGCCAGCAGCTCCCGGCGGACGCGCAGGTTCGGGCGCGGCGCGTCCGGTGTGAACACCGCGTCGGTCGCGGTCACCGCTTCGTGTGTGCCCATCGTCCTCCTCATACCGCTGTTACCCAGGTTTCCTGGCGATCAGACGGCGATGCCCGGAATTGGCGATCATGCCCGGATCTCTGGGAACCATCTGGCGCATCCGTACGTCTTCGATATATCGTTGGCGTATCGCGAGAGCTCATAGAGAGCTCTCAGAAGGTGGTGAAGAACATGGGTCACTCACATGGCCGGGGTCCCTGGCGCGACTTCCCGTTCGGGGCGATGTTCGGCGGCGGTCACGGGCACGGCCCGTTCCCAGGCCCGTGGGGCGGGCCTGGCGGATTCGGCGGATTCGGTTTCGGTCCGGGCCCGAAGCCGCCTTGGGCGCGCGGGCGCGGCGGGCCGTGGGGCCGGGGCGCCAAGGCGCGCAAGGGGAACGTCCGCGCGGCGATCCTCGTGCTGCTCGCCGAGGGGCCCCGCAACGGCTACCAGATCATCCAGGAGATCAACGAGCGCAGCGGCGGCGCGTGGAAGCCGAGCCCCGGCGCGGTCTACCCGGCGCTCCAGCAACTCGCGGACGAGGGCCTGATCGCGGGCGAGGAGGCCGGCGGGCGGCGCTCGTTCCATCTGACCGACGAGGGCCGCGCCTACGTCGAGGAGAACGCCGACCGGCTGGCCGAGCCGTGGGCGGAGATGACGCCCGAGTTCGGCGAGGGGGTCCCGGAGCTGTTCAGGCAGGCCGCGCAGACGGGTGCCGCGGTGATGCAGATCGTCCACTCCGGCACGCCGGAGCAGGTCGACCGGGCCAGGGACATCCTGTCGGACGCGCGCCGCGACCTCTACCGGCTCCTCGCCGACGACTTCGAAGAAGGCACCGACGACGATGGCGACGACGCCGGGCCGACGGCCGCGGGCACCGGGGAGTGACGACCATGGCACGCCAGGATGAGATCCGCATCGGCGACGCCGAGCGCGACGCGGTGATGCTCGCCCTGCACGACCATTTCGCGGCGGGCCGCCTCGACCGCGCCGAGCTGGACGAGCGCCTCGGCGCCGTGCTGTCCGCCAAGACGCGCGGTGACCTGCGCGCTCACGTCCGCGACCTGCCGGACCCGACCGGCCTGCCCGAACCGGAGACGGCGTCGCCCGGCGCCGTGCCCTGGCAGCAGGGCGCGGCGGTCATGTTCGGCGGGCCCGGTCATCCCGCGTGGGCGCACCCTCACATGCGGCGGCATCATCGCCACCACCACGGGCCGCATTTCAAGGCGTTCCCGCTGATGCTCGGCGTGTTCCTGGTGCTGGCGTTCACGGTCGGGCCGGGGGCGGGGTTCCTCGTCGTCCTGCAGATCGCGCTGGCCATCTGGGTGATCCGCGCGCTCCTGCTGGCGGCCGGGGCCCGCCGGTCCCGGAACGGGGCGTGACCGGCGGGCCTACCGGACGCCCGCGTCGCGGGCGATCAGCCCGGCCTGGGTGCGGTTGGCGCAGCCGAGCTTGTCGAGCAGCCGGGACACGTGGCCCTTGACGGTGGCCTCGCTGAGGTGGAGCCGTCCCGCGATCCGCGCGTTGGACAGGCCCTCACCGAGGCAGGCCAGCACCTGCGTCTCCCGCTCGGTGAGGCCGGCGACGAGGGCCCGGGTCCGGTCGCGGTCGGACGCGCGCGCGTCGGCGGTGCCGAGCAGCCGCATGGTCGCGGCCGACGACATCACGGTGTGCCCGTCGGCGGCGACCCGGACGAGCTTCACCAGGTCCTCGGGCGGCGTCGACTTCAGCAGGAACCCCGCCGCGCCCGCCCGCAGCGCGCGGATGACGTACTCGTCGGCGTCGAACGTCGTCAGCGCGACCACGGCGGGCGGGGAGCGCAGCGCGGCGATCCGCTCGATGGCGGCGAGGCCGTCCACGCCCGGCATCCGCAGGTCCATGAGGACGACGTGCGGGCGGTACCGGACGACGGCCTCCACCCCGGCGGCGCCGTCGTGCGCCTCCCCGACCACCTCGACGTCGTCGGACGCGCCGAGGATGGTGCGCAGGTGCGCGCACACCATCGGCTCGTCGTCCACCAGCAGCACGGTGATCATGGCTTCGCCATCGGGACGTAGGCGGGCAGGGACGCCTCGACGCGGAACCCGTCCTGGTGGGGGCCGGCGGTGAACGTCCCGCCGATCAGCTCGACGCGTTCGCGCAGGCCCGCCAGGCCCATCCCGGAGCCGCTGGCGGCCAGGTCGGCGTCGGGTTCGCGCGACGCGGCCGTGTTGCGGACGGTCAGCGTCACCCCGTCGGTGCGGTAGCGGACGTCCACGTGGACGGCGGCGCCCGGCGCGTGCTTGCGCGCGTTGGTC
>JBOHBY010000633.1:0-5363 GCA_050698635.1 Spirillospora sp. | reverse complement strand
GCAGGTCGCCGGGCGGCGCTGGCGGTCGGCCCGCGGTGTCGTCGCGGCGCTCCTCGCCATGGTCGTGATCGCGGTGATCCTGGCCGCGTTGCGTCCCTCAACGTCGGCGGAAGCGCTCGACCCGGAGTCGCCCAAGCAGGACGGTGCCCGCGCCCTGGCGGAGATCCTGCGGCAGAACGGGACGCAGGTGACCGTGGCCAGGCACGCGGACGACGCCGTCCAGGCCGCCGGGCCGGGAACGGTCATGGTGGTGACCCGCACCGAGCGGCTCACCAACGAAGACCTTGGCCTTCTCAGTAACGCGCAGACCGATCTGCTGCTCGTCCGTCCCACGTCGTTCGCGCTAGCCGACCTGGTGCCGCAGGTGCGCAAGGACGGCCCGGCGTTCGAGGACACGGTCGACCCGGGTTGTTCCCTTCAGGCGGCGACCCTCGCCGGGGCGGTCGCGTTCCACGGGTCGGACACCTATGAGGTCCAAGGCGGTGCGGCAACGCAGTGCTACGCGACCGAGTACGGCAGTCCACGGGTCGTCCAAGTACGGAACGGCGCGAACACTGTCACCGTGCTCGGTTCGGTCGCGCCGCTGACGAACCGCCGTCTCACCGAGGAGGGCAACGCCGCGCTGGGCATGAACCTGGCTGGCGCAGGCACGGCCTCGTCGGTGGTGTGGCTGGTGCCGGATCTGCCTGAGGCCGGTACTGGAGCGGGGCAGCAGTCGCTCAGCGACCTGCTGCCGTTCGGGGTGAAGCTCTTCTTCCTCGAACTGCTGGTCGCCGTGGTGCTGGTGGCACTGTGGCGGTCCCGCCGCCTGGGCCCGGTCGTCGCGGAGGCGCTCCCGGTCGTCGTCCGCTCCGCCGAGACGGTGGAGGGACGTGCCCGCCTCTACCGCGCCGGGCACGCCCGTGACCGCGCCTCGGACGCTCTACGGTCGGGCGCCCGTGAACGCATCGTCCCGCTGCTCGGCCTCCCCCGCAGCCGTGCGCAGGACCCCACCGCCGTGCAGGAGATCGTTACGGCGGTCGCCCGCCGTACGACGTATGACGAGACGTACGTAGGCGCGGCCCTGTACGGTCCTGAACCCTTGGACGACGCCGGGCTCGTCGCCCTCAGCGATGTCCTCGACGACCTGGAAAGGCAGGTACGCCAGTCTTGAACCGCCCAGTAGAGCTCGGGAAGGACGACGTGCCCGGCATGAGCACAGAGAGCGATACCCCGCCGGGGCCGTCCGCGGAGACGCAGCGCCAGTCCGACATCGCCCGCGCGGCGCTGACGGCCCTGCGCGGGGAGGTCGCCAAGACGGTCGTCGGTCAGGACTCCGTCGTGACCGGTCTGGTCATCGCGCTGCTCTGCCGGGGCCACGTGCTCCTGGAAGGCGTCCCCGGTACAGCGAAGACGCTGCTCATCAAGACGCTGTCGCGCGCTCTCGACCTGGATTTCAAGCGCGTCCAGTTCACCCCCGACCTGATGCCGGGCGACGTGACCGGATCGCTGGTGTACGACAACCGGACGGCGGAGTTCGAGTTCCGCGAAGGTCCCGTCTTCACCAACCTCCTGCTCGCCGACGAGATCAACCGGACACCGCCGAAGACACAGGCTTCGCTGTTGGAGGCCATGGAGGAACGGCAGGTTTCCGTGGAGGGCTCCGCGCGCGCTCTGCCCGACCCGTTCGTCGTGTGCGCGACGCAGAACCCGATCGAGTACGAGGGCACCTATCCGTTGCCGGAGGCTCAACTCGACCGGTTCCTGGTCAAGCTGACCGTGCCCGTGCCTACGCGGGACGAAGAGATCTCCATGCTTCAGCGACACGCGGCAGGGTTCGACCCGCGTGACCTGTCTGAAGTGCAGCCGGTCGCGGGCGCGAGCGAACTGGCCGCTGGACGGGCCGCTGTCAGGGCCGTCCACCTCGACCCCAAGGTCGCGGCCTACGTCGTGGACCTGTGCAGGGCGACCCGCCAGTCGCCGTCGCTCCAGCTCGGTGTGTCGCCGCGTGGCGCGACGGCGCTGCTGGCCACGTCCCGCGCGTGGGCGTGGCTGTCGGGCCGCGACTATGTGACACCGGACGATGTGAAGGCGCTGGCCCGCCCGACGCTGCGGCACCGCGTCCAGCTCCGTCCAGAGGCGGAGCTGGAGGGCGCGACGGCCGACGGTGTACTGGAGGGCATCCTCGCCCACGTCCCCGCCCCACGCTGATGGCGCTGACCGGGCGCCTGGGGCTGCTGGCGCTGCTCAGCGCCGTCGTGCCGCTGTTGGCGCCGAGCTGGTGGGCGCTGTTCACCGTGTGGGGCGTCCTGCTGCTCGGCGTCGCCGCCGATCTGGCCCTCGCGGGGAACGTGCGCGCGTTGCGCTTCCACCGCACCGGGGACACCAACGTCCGTCTCGGTGGGACGGCCAACGTGTCGCTGATCGTGGAGAACCTCGGACGGCGACGTCTCAAGGCCCGCCTACGGGACGTGTGGCCGCCGAGCGCCGGAGCGACACCCCGAAGCGTCAAGGTGGACGTGCCCGCCGGTGAACGGCGACGCGTAGAGATGACCCTGACGCCCACAAGGCGCGGCGACCGGAAAGCCGTAACCGTCGCCGTCCGCTCTGTCGGGCCGCTCGGACTCGCCGCACGGCAGCTTTCACGTGCCGCGCCCTGGACGGTCCGTGCCCTGCCGGCGTTTCCGTCCCGCCGTCACCTTCCCGCCAAGCTCGCACGGCTGCGCGAACTCACCGGCGCGCACGTGGCCCTCATTCGCGGGCAGGGCACCGAGTTCGACTCACTGCGCGAGTACGTGGACGGCGACGA
The DNA here is from genome assembly GCA_050698635.1 of Spirillospora sp. Taxonomy (GTDB): domain Bacteria; phylum Actinomycetota; class Actinomycetes; order Streptosporangiales; family Streptosporangiaceae; genus Spirillospora. The sequence goes on along the minus strand of JBOHBY010000633.1, from coordinate 2,575 downwards.
CGTCCGCTCCATCGACTGGCGCGCCACGGCCCGCCGTAACGACGTCGTCGTCCGCACCTGGCGTCCCGAACGCGACCGGCGGATCTACCTCGTGCTCGACACCGGGCGCACGTCGGCGGGCCGCGTCGGTGACATTCCCAGGCTCGACTGCTCGATGGACGCGGCGATGCTCCTCGGCGCCCTCGCCTCCCGCGCGGGTGACCGTGTCGACATGCTCGCCTACGACCGGCGTGTGCGCGCCCGCGTCGAAGGCGCGTCCAGGACGGACCTGCTGCCCGCGATGGTGCACGCCCTCGCGCCGCTGGAGCCGGAGCTGATCGAATGCGACGCCGCCGGGATGGTGTCGACGCTGATGGCCCGCGTCCGGCAGCGCTGCCTCGTCGTCCTGCTCACCGAGCTGAACACGGCGGCGATCGAGGAGGGCCTGCTGCCGCTGCTGCCGCAGCTCACCTCCCGCCACCTCGTCATGATCGCCGCGGTGTCCGATCCACGAGTCGGCGAGATGGCCGCCGCACGGGGCGACCTGGCCTCGGTGTACGACGCCGCCGCCGCGGAACGCGCGCGCGCCGAGCGGCGCCGTCTCACCGCCGAGCTGCGCGGGCACGGCGTGGAGGTCGTGGACGCGCCCCCAGAGGAGATAGCCCCCGCCCTAGCCGACGCCTATCTCGCCCTGAAGGCCGCAGGCCGTCTCTAAGGGCCGTTCCTAAGACGGGTCAGCCGGCGACTGGGGCGAGGTCGGGGCGGATCTCGGCGTCGCCGGTCTCGCCTTGGCGAGTGGCTCGGCGACCCAGGACGATCACGTACGCGAGGAACGCGACCTCGGCCACGACGCCGATGGAGATGCGCAGCCAGGTGGTGTGGACCCAGCCGGTGACGAAGCCTTCGATGAGCCCGGACACGAGTAGGACGGCGACGAGCCCTATGGCGATGCTCACGGCGGCGCGTCCCTCTTCTGCGAGGGCCTGGCCGCGGCGGCGACGGCCAGGGTCGATGACCGTCCAGCCGAGTTTGAGACCACCGGCGCATGCGAGATAGACGGCGGTGAGCTCCAGCAGGCCGTGCGGGAGGATCAGGCCGAAGAAGACGTCGCCCTTGCCGTAGGCGAACATCAGCCCGCCGGTAAGGCCGAGGTTGATCTGGTTCATCAGCAGCACGTACACGGTGGGGATGCCGAGCAGGATGCCGAATATCAGCGCGATCGCCGACACCCAGGCGTTGTTGACCCAGACCTGGAACGCGAACGACGACGCCGAGTGCTCGGTGTAGTAGTTCGCGAAGTCGTGCTCGACGAGTTCACGGATCTCGTCCGGTGTCGCGATGCTCGCCTGTACCTCAGGGCTGTGGACGACCCAGATCGCCAGGGCCAGGGCCAGCAGATTGCCGAGGACGGCGTTGCCGAGCCACCACCACTTCATCCTGTACGCGGCCGCAGGGAACGACATCGTCGCGAAGCGGGTAACGTCCCGCCACAAAGGTGCCTGGGCCCCGGCCACCGCGGCCCTGGCCCGCGCGACGAGTGACGACAACCGGCCTACGAGCTGTGGGTCCGGTGAGCTCGAACGGACGACGGACAGGTGTGTCGCCGTCCGCTGGTAGAGCTCGACCAGTTCGTCGGCTTCCGCGCCGGTCAGCCTGCGGCCGCGGTTGATTAGCCACTCCAGGCGCTGCCAGTCGGCGTTGTGCGCGGCCACATAGGCGTCGACGTCCACCAGAGGGAGACTAACGCCTCGCTCCGTTGAACCGGCAAAATGGACCGCACACCATCCAATTGGAGGATCAGGACATGGCCGAACTCGTCACCGGCGAGGCCGTCGCGCTCGACATCCGGGTCGCGCGCCTGGCCAGCCGTGGCTGCGCCATACTGCTCGACCTGGTCTTCCAGATGGTCCTGCTCAACCTCGCCATCTACCTCACGGCCATGACGTCGCTCGTCGCGGACGACGCGTGGGCGGTCGGGCTGACGCTCGTCGCGGTCGTCGCCGTCCTCGTCGGGTACCCGTGCCTGTTCGAGACGCTGTCGCGGGGACGGACGCTGGGCAAGATGGCCGTGGGTCTGCGCGTTGTCGCCGACGACGGCGGGCCGATCCGGTTCCGGCAGGCACTCGTGCGGTCGCTGGCGGGTGTCATCGAGTTCTGGACGCTCTACGGTTCGCCCGCGCTCATCACCTCGTTCTGCAACCGGCGCGGTAAGCGACTCGGCGACCTGTTCGCCGGGACGATCGTCATCCAGGAGCGGGTCCCGACTTCGGCGTTCTTCGGCCCCGTCGCCGTGATGCCGCCACAGCTCGCCTGGTGGGGCCGCTCGCTGGAGCTGTCGCAGCTGTCGGACGAACTGGCGATGACCGTACGGCAGTACCTGTCGCGCTTCTGGGAGCTGCTGCCTGAGGTGCGCGACTCGCTGGGGCAACGGATCGCCGCGCAGGTCGTCGCGGTGGTGAGCCCGCCACCGCCGCCGGGTGTCCGTCCGGAGATTCTTCTGTCGGCCGTCCTCGCCGAGCGCCGGCACCGCGAGGAGTGGCGGCTCGCCCAGCGCCGGGCCCGCCGCATGCAGCGTCTCGGCTGGACGGCCTGGCCG
>JBOHBY010000632.1:0-1805 GCA_050698635.1 Spirillospora sp. | reverse complement strand
GCTGCGCCGCCGCCTCGGCGCCGGGGCGCTGGCGTCCGTCGAGGGACGCGGCTGGGACGTCGTGTGCGAAGAGCTGTTCGGCCACTACCGGCAGGTGCTGGGCGGCGGCGCGTGCGCGCGGTCGGCGGCCGTCCAGCACACCGGCGACGCCGCATGAACGCGCCGAAGAGTTTCCCGTTCGTGGTGTCCGTCCACGACGTGTCGCCGAGCACCGCGACGGCCACCGGCCGGTGGCTCGCCGACCTCGACGAGCGCGGCGTGCCCGCCACGCTGCTCCTCATCCCCGGGCCGTTCGGCGACGGCCCCGCGCTGCCCGGGGACCCCGTCCTGGTCGAGCACCTGCACGAGGCCGCCGCCCGCGGACACGAACTCGCCCTGCACGGATACCGGCACGAAGGCGTCCCCGGCGGTCCGCACTGGCGTCGCGGCGTGAACCAGGTCCTGGTCAGAGGGGCCGGGGAGTTCTGGACGCTGACCGAGCAGCAGGCCCGGCAGCGGCTGCGCGCCGGTCTGGCTCTGCTGGCGGACGCGGGCATCGAGGCGGCCGGGTTCACACCGCCGGGCTGGCTGGCGTCCCCCGGCACCAGGCAGGCGCTGGCCGCGCTCGGGTTCTCGTACTGGACGAGCCACCTCGCCGTCCACCGCCTGCCGGACGGCCCGGTGCGGCGAATGCCCGCGCTGTCACACCGTCCGGGAGGGGCGGGGGAGCGGGCGGGCGCCCGGCTGATGGTCGACGCGGCACGCACGTTCGCCCGCTTCCGGATGCCGTTCCGGATCGCGCTGCACCCCGCCGACCTGACGCGTCCCGGCCTGCGCCGCGCCGCGCTCGCCGCCGTCGACCTGGCCGTCGCGGCGGGCGGACGCCCGACGACCTACCAGGCGCTGGTCACGGCATGAGGATCGTGCAACTCGCCAACCTCTACAGCCCCGTGTCCGGCGGGCTGCGCACCGCCGTCGACATGCTCGGCGCGGGCTACGCCGCCGCCGGTCACCAGCGCGCCCTGGTGGTGCCCGGCCGCTCGCACACCCGGACGGAAAGCGAGAAGGGCCTGCTCATCACCGTCCCCGGCGCGTCGGTCGCGCCCGGATACCGGCTCGTCCTGGACCCGCGGCCCGTGCTGCGCGTCCTCGCCCGCCTCAAGCCCGACGTCGTGGAGGTCTCCGACAAGGCCAGCCTCACCGTGGCGGCCCGCTGGGCGCGGCGGCGCGGGGTCCGCGCGGTGCTGTTCTCCCACGAACGGCTGGACGCGATCCTGACACCGCACCTGCCCGGCCACCTGCCGGTCGACCCGGTCACCGACCGCTGGAACCGGCGGCTCGCCGCGATGTTCGACGACGTCGTGACGACCTCGGCGTTCGCCGCGGCCGAGTTCGCCCGGGTGGGGACGCCGCGCCTGCACCGCGTCGCGCTCGGCGTCGACCTCGCCACCTTCCGTCCGGCCGACGACCCCGCCTCATCGTGGAACGGCGACCCCCCACATCCCCCTGGATCGTTCCGGCTCGTCCATTTGGGACGGCTCTCTCGGGAGAAACGTCCCGACCTGGCCCTGACGACGATGCGCGAACTACGGCGGCGCGGCGTCTCGGTACACCTGGACGTCGTCGGCAGCGGCCCACTGCAAGCCGCGCTCCGCGCACTCGCCGCCCGGGAGGCGCTCCCCGTCCGCTTCCACGGTCACGTACACCGCCGCGCGGACGTGGTCCGCCTGCTGGCCGCGGCGGACGTGGCCCTCGCCACCTGCCCCGTCGAGTCGTTCGGCCTGGCGGTCCTGGAGGCGCTGGCCTGCGGCGTCCCCGTCGTCACC
>JBOHBY010000631.1:0-5329 GCA_050698635.1 Spirillospora sp. | reverse complement strand
CCGCCGAACGCCGCGACGTCGACCGCATCGCCGGGAGGATCCGGGCCGCCTCCGGTGTTACCCCACCAACGGGCACGGTCCAAAGCGGGAGGAAACGATGAGCGAGGATCTCGGGTACGGGTGGCAGGGCGACCTCCTCGACCTGCCCGCCTACCTGAAACGGGTCGGCCATGACGGGGGTCTGGCCCCGGACGGCGAGACGCTGCGGGCCCTGCACCGGGCGCACACCTCGACCATCCCGTTCGAGAACCTGGAGATCATGCTCGGGCGGCCGGTCGACCTGTCGATGGACGCCGTCCAGGCGAAGATGGTCGGGCAGGCGCGCGGCGGCTACTGCTTCGAGCACAACCGGCTGTTCGCGGCGGTGCTGGAACGCCTCGGCTACGAGGTCACCGCCCTGTCCGGACGCGTGACGATGGGCGCCCGCAAACTGCTGCCCGCCACGCACGCGCTGCTGCACGTCCGTCCGCCGGGCCAGCCGCGCGACGAGCCCGCCTGGCTGTGCGACGTCGGCTTCGGCGCCGGGCCGCTCGAACCGCTGCGGCTCCGCGACGGCGAGGAGGCCGACCAGGACGGCTGGGGTTTCCGCCTCCAGAAGGGCCGGACCGTCACCACCTGGACGCCCAGCACGGTCGGCTGGGAACTCCACCAGCGCGGAGAGGACGGCTGGGTCCAGCGCCACACGTTCACGATGAACGAGCAGTTCCGTATCGATTTCGAGGTCGGCAACTACTTCGTCTGGGCGAACCCGCGCTCGCCGTTCGCGACCCGTCCGTTCGCGCAGAAATTCACGTCGGACGCGCTCCACATATTGGACGCGACGACCCTGACCGTCACCCGCCCCGACGGCGCCACCGAGACCCGCCCGCTCACCCCGGAACAACTCCCCGAAACGCTGGCGGACGACTTCGGAATCGTCCTCGAAGGCGACGACGTCCCCCGCCTCATCGACTTCGAACGCAACCGCGTCCGGTGATCCGCGTCGCCGGAGTCCGGCACCGCTGTGCCAGACTCCCTTTCCGGCGGGCTTTCCGGCGGACTTTCCGGCGGGCGACGAGTTGAGGAGCGTCATGGAGTTGGTCCACTCGGGCAAGGTCAGGGACGTCTACGCGGACGGGGACGAACTCGTCCTCGTCGCGTCCGACCGGGTGAGCGTGTACGACGTCGTCCTGCCGACGCTGGTCCCCGACAAGGGGAAGATCCTCACGCAGCTCTCGCTGTGGTGGTTCGAGCAGCTCGCCGACATCGTCCCCAACCACATCGTGTCCGCGACGGACGTGCCGGACGAGTGGGCGGGACGCGCCGTCCGCTGCCGCCGCCTCACGATGCTGCCCGTCGAGTGGATCGCCCGCGGCTACCTCGCCGGGCTGGGGCTCAAGGAGTACGAGAAGGGCGGCGCCGTCTCCGGTGTCCCGCTGCCGGACGGCCTCGTCGAGGGCTCGCGCCTCCCCGAGCCGATCTTCACCCCCACCACCAAGGCCACCGAGGGACACGACGAGTTCATCACCTACGCCGACGTCGTCACCGAGATCGGCGGCGACACCGCCGCGCGGCTGAAGGACGTCACCCTGGAGATCTACAGGCGCGGCGCGGCGCTCGCCGCCGAGCGCGGCATCATCATCGCCGACACGAAGCTGGAGTTCGGACGCGCCGCCGACGGCACGCTCACGCTGGGCGACGAGGTTCTGACGTCGGACTCGTCCCGCTTCTGGCCCGCCGACCAGTGGCGCCCCGGCGGCCCGCAACACTCCCTCGACAAGCAGTACGTCCGCGACTGGAGCAGCACCCTCGACTGGAACCGCACGCCTCCCGGCCCCGCCATTCCGCAGGACGTGGTAAACGCCACCCGAGCCCGCTACATAGAGGTCTACGAACGCCTAACCGGCCACCGCTGGAACTCCTGACCGGGCGACCGTTCTGTTCACTGGTTCTGGGCGTGGGCATGGCGGATGTCCCAAATCCAGGAACTGTCGCCCTGTTCCCGCCTGACCTCTCCGATTCCGCCGTCGATCTCCGCGCGGAGGTCCCTGTTGTTGCCCGAGCTTTCGGGACGCGCGAGCAGCCGCCTGACGATCGGCTCGTCGACCTGGGCCAGGCACCACACCTCAAGCTGTTCCGCCGGCCAGGTTCCGATATCGTCCGTCGGCCATCCGTCGACGGCGGCGAGTCCCCGCATGATCTGCTCCGCCAGGTCGTCATGGTGGAGGTTCATCTCCACTCCCGCCCGCTGAAGCATCTGGCCGATCTCCTGAATCGAGCGCCCGCCGAGCCTGCTCAGGTCCCAGTGCGCTACATATGACCCCGCGTCGTTCAAGCTGATGATGTGGGCGAGATGCCTGGCCGCGTCGTTGCCGTCCGCCGTCATCGTCCTGTGGACGAAGACGTCCTCCATTCCCGGTGAGTAGCAGAAATGGTGCGTCCATTCGACGGCCCGAGCATGGGTGGGCCAGGGATCGGCCACGACCCACTCCGAAGGGTCCTCGTCCTCCCCACCGATGATCACGAACCAATGCGCCTGCTGCGGATGCACCACGATCCTGAGTTCCTCCCCCTCGGCCCATTCCCGAAGGTAGGAGAACGTGCACTCGGCGGACGACTCACAGATCATGCTTCGCGTGCGCAGCGCCTTCGCGGCCACCAATTCGCCTCGGTCGGTCCCTCGGGGGACCCGAGAAAGATCCCAGAAACCGTCATGCTGCTGAACAACCGCGCGTAGGGACGAGTTGTACAGCGTGTGCATCAGCCCCTCCTGCTGGTTCGCGGCATGGCGGGTGTCCGCCTGTACCTGCCTGATGGCGCTGTTCGCGACCCGAAGGCGGCTCAGAACCCGAGCGGAGAGGCGCTCACCCTGGGCCTGCCGCCCCTCCGGGACCCGCTGGACCGCCAGCGCGGCGGTCACCGCGGCATTGCCCGCCGTGCGCTGCAAAGCCAGCAGAGCCGGTATGGACCCTGCCGGCTCCGCCGCCCTGGGCCGCGCGGCACCCGCACGCTCCTCACTGCGCTGCCTGCCCGGCCTGCCCGACCGCACATGTTCGCGCACGGATGCCTCCCGACGATCTACGCGCTCCCCCACCGTCCCCCGATGCGAGCGCTCCGGAAAGGCCTCCGAGGACAGCGCCAAGGGCACGATCTCCTGCCCTTCCGAGGCGGCGTCCGGTTCAGCCGTCGGTACTGACGACCGAATCTGGCGGAGGGTACGACTCGTCCAGCGTCTGGAGAAGCGTTTCGGCGGCATGGCCGTCGAGGACCTCCCACAGGCGTTGGCGGAACGTTCGCTCTCCCAGAGCCTCGCGTTGACCGGCCAATATGGCCAGACCTTCTCCGATGTCCTTACCGGCCTCGTGGCCGTACACCACGGCCATGGCCGTGTAGCCGGCGGCGACATAATGCTGGCCGGTCATGCCGTATTGGCGCCCCAGCTTCCCCGCGGCCCTGGTCATCGCAGCGGGGTCGCTCGGGAAGCCGTAACGGTTCGGGCCAAGGGTGCTGGGAAGGCAGTAGAAGATGAGCGGCACGATGCCGCCGTAGGGCACGAAATGCAGGAACATCCAGGCACCCGAACGGTCACTGTCGTGCAGCCTCCGCACCGCGACGCCCAGATACGGCACGATGAAGAGCAGGGGCCAGACAAAGATGATGAACTCGTTCAGCAGTGCACCGGCAATGAGGAACAGCCAGAAACAGATGGTACCGAACAGGGTGAACCACCAAAACTCTGAGCGAGACGCACGGGTCCGCCAGACGAATGCCTGACGGAATCCGCTTTCGACGGCTTTCTGCATCTTCATCCGCTGTCTCCGCCTCTTGTCCAGCGAGTGTTGCAGTTTTGCTGGGCACTGTAGGCAGATGTGGATGAGACCCCTCCCGGCGAATCGCCGCGACCAGGCGCGACCGGCCGCGACCGGCCGCGACCAGGTGCGACCAGGTGCGACCAGGTGCGACGCCGTTTGAATGTCAGGGGCTTTGGGCGGCGCCGTGGGTGAGGCCGTCGATGACGATCCCGAGCGTGCGGGCGCGGAGGGCCTCGTCGAGGTGCAGGTGGGCGGCGGCGCGGGAGGTGCCGACGAGGAGCGCGTAGACCTCGTCGAGGTGGACGTCCGCGCGCACCGCCCCGGCGTCCTGGGCGTCCGCAAGCAGGACGCCGAAGGCTTCGCGCAGGTCACGCGGCCCCTGGGCCGCCGCGCCGGCCGCGTCGCCACCGGCGTCGGTGAACGCCTCGACGATGGCGAGTTTGCCCGCGGCGTCGTCGACGAGGCGGGTGAAGAGGTCGAAGAACGCCCGGCCCGGATCGTCCGATCCGGTGAGGCTTCGCGCGCTCTGGCACAGGCCGTCGAAATGCTTGACCAGCACCGCCTCCAGCAGCGCCCGCTTGGTGGGGAAATGGCGGAAGACGGTGGCGATGCCGACACCGGCGAGCCGCGCGACCTCCTCGGTGGAGGCCGCCGAGCCGCCCCTGCCGAAGACCTCCTCCGCCACCTCCAGGATCCGGGCCCGGTTGTCGCGGGCGTCGGCGCGCATGGGTTCCATTGACATCCGAAGTCTCCACTTCGTATATTCGGAGTCTCCACTTCGGAAGTTTACCGTGTCTTCGGGAGGCATCATGGCGCTCACTCCTCGCGAGGTGTTCCTCGAACTCGTGTGGGGCGTCTCCGAAAGGCGCTGGGACGAGCTGCCCGAGCTGTACGCGGAACAGACCCGCGTCGAGCATCCGTTCTCGCCGTCCGAGGACGGACCGATGCGCACCCGCGAGGAGCTGCGCGAGCACTTCTCCGTCGGCAAGACCCTCCCGCCCATCCGGCAGGAGCCGGCCAACATCACCGTGCACGAGACCGCCGATCCGGAAGTGATCGTCGCCGAGTTCGAATACCGGGGGACGATGGAAAGCGGTGAAGCATTCCGGGTCCCCTGCGTTTTCGTGCTCCGCGTACGGGACGGGCAGATCGTCGCCTCCCGCGACTACATCGACCACATTTCCTCGGCCCGCCGCCGCGGCGCCCTCGACGAATTCATCGACGCGATCCGGGCGTGACCGGCCCCCTCCTCCTCACCCAACCCGGCGGCGCACACCGCTGCGGGACACGCGGCCGGTAGACTCCCGGTTTGCGGACGGTTCACTCGGTTTCGAGTGTCGTAAGAGGGAATCCGGTGCGAATCCGGGACTGCCCCGCAGCGGTGAGTGGGAACGACCGCCGTCATCACGCACTGGGCCGGACGGCCTGGGAAGCGACGGTTAGTAGGACGCTTCTTCTGGGAAGCGATGCCCGCAAGTCCGAAGACCTGCCTCCGCCCGCGCGCCGCCCGGCGCGCGGTGGTCCGCGGCCTCGCGGGA
>JBOHBY010000630.1:0-5153 GCA_050698635.1 Spirillospora sp. | reverse complement strand
ACCTGGGCCTGGGTCATGTTGTGCTTCTGGCGGAGGAACCGCAGGTAGTAGGCCATGAGCGCGTAGAGCGAGAGCTCCGGGTTCGGCGATGGGTTGACCATGATCGATTTCTCCTCGGTGTGCGAGTTGAGTTGCCGTCATGTTCGACAACGATGACAAATTAAGTCAGCGACTCCACTCTTGTCTCGGGAATTCGGAGATGAAGGGAGGAAGTGGTGGGGATCAATGCGATTAATTCGGGCGAACTGGATATGTCGCTTCTGGCGGCGGCTACCGCACCGGGGATGATGCGGGCGCTGGTGGAGTTCCGGTTGCGGGAGTGGGGCGTGGACGGGAACGCCGACGACCTTTATGTGGTCGCCAGTGAATTGGTCACCAATGCCTGGCGGAGCACGCCGGATCGGGAGATTCGGGTCCGGCTCGCGCAAGAGGACGGGGCCGTCGTGCTGGGCGTCTGGGACTCGTCGGACCTCATGCCGACGGTTCGGCCGCTCAAGGAAATGACGCTGGACGACGTCGTGCCGGACATCCAGGCCTTGGAACCCGGGCACGACGACGGAGCGGGTGGACGCGGGCTGCCGATCGTCCGGGCCCTGTCGATGAAATGCGGCGTGGCAAGCACGGAGCCGTGCGGCAAATGGGTCTGGGCGAAAGTGGCGATCTGATGGAGCGATTTCTTCTCCGCTGGCGGACGCATCGGAACCGCCCGAGCGCGGTGCGGCTTCTTGAGGTCCTCTCCGTCGCGGCGAAGTCGCACGGGTGGCGCTGCGTGAAGCTTTACGAGCGCGAGCAGTTCCCGATGCCGGTGCCGTTGCTGTGGATTTACGCGAGCGGGGTCACGGAGGACGTCGGCGTGCTGGTGAGCGTCCGGGCCGTTCCGGGTGGCGGGTGGGCGTACTACCAGGCGCAGCGGGGCCGGTTCGGCTACCTCTTCCCCTGTGGGGATGTGAAGTCGGCGGCGGAGCAGATCGATCTGCTGCTGAAGCATCGCATGTACCCCGCGACCTGGTAGCCGGGGACGAGGGTCAGGGACGCGGGGCGGTGGAGCGGGGGGCGAGGAGGAGGCGGCAGGCCAGGCGGATGTCGCTTTCGACGTCGGCCATGGACGTGCGGCCGTTCAGGCTCGACTGGAGCACCCCGTACCAGCACTGCATCAGCAGCCGGACGAGGGTGACGTCCTGCGCGGCCGGGTCCTCGATGCCGACGGCGCGCAGCAGGATCTCGCGGAAGGTGTTGTCGATGTGGACGGTGTCGGCGACCGTCGCGGCGTGCGCGGTGTTGGACGCGTGCAGCATCGACGCCGACAGGACGGGCTGCGCCATCAGGTAGCGGCTGGCCTGCACCAGCAGGTCGGCGACGGCGTCCTCGGGGGCGGTGCCGGGCGCGGGCTCGCGGACCCGTTCGCGGAGCCGGTCGACCTGCGCCGCCATGACCGCGGTGAACAGGTGGACCTTCGACGGGAAGTACCGGTAGAGGGTGCCGATAGCGACCCCGGCCTCCTTCGCGACGTCGTGCATCTGGACGCGTTCGAGTGACTTCTCCGCGCCGATCCGCGTCGCCGCGCGCAGGATGCGCCGGCGGCGGTCGTGCTGCTCGGGTGAGCTCGGCTCGGCGGACGGCCTCGCCGACGCGATCCTCGCCACGGTCCTCCCCCAGGGTCCATTCCGGTGTTGGCTAGGAACAATATCCGCGCTTTCGGCGGCCGCGGTGCGCGTCGATACCGTTCAGTGGGACCAGCCAGGCCGACGGATCAGACGAGGTTGTCCTCGACCTTGAGGCCGAAGACGCCGCGCCCGTACATGGACAGCGCGTGCTCGACGTCGTTGGCGACGTGGACGCTGCCCGCGTGCGCGTCGCGCCAGGCGCGTTCGATGACGTTGCCGCGGTGCAGGGAGTTGCCTCCGGCGGTCTTGAACAGGATGTCGATCGCCTCGATGGCGCGTTCGGTGCCGCGGACCTGGTCGCGGCGGGCGCGCAGGCGCAACTCCATCGGGATCTTCTCGTCGCGGACGGCGTACGCGTGGATCTCGCGGACGTTCCGGTCGGTCTGCAGGATCGCGGCGTCGATCTCGGACGCGGCGCGGGCGACGGCCACCTGCGCGAACTGGTCCTCGACGAAGCGTCCGCCGCCCAGGCTCAGCCGGATCCGGTCCCGCATCCGCGCGACGTAGTGGTCGTGGCAGCCCGCCGCCATGCCGATCACGCTGGCGGCGACGGTGCTGGTGAAGATGGTCCCGAACGGCATCCGGTAGAGGGGGCCGGTGTTGACCTCGCGGCCCGGGTTGCGCAGCTGGGCCTGCTCGAAGTTGCGCATGGCGCGGTGGGACGGCACGAACGCCCGCTCGACGACGATGTCGTCGCTGGCGGTGCCGCGCAGGCCCATCGAGTCCCAGACCTCGCGGATCTCGTAGTCGCGGCGCGGGACCAGCACGGTCATGAAGTCGACGGGACGGCCCTCCGCGCCGACGACCAGCGCGCCGAGCAGCGCCCAGTCGGCGAACTCGCACCCGGACGAGAACGACCACCGTCCCGTCGCCTCGAAGCCGCCGTCGACGGGGGTGAGGCGTCCGATCGGGGCGTAGGACGAGGCGATGAGCGTGTCGGGCCCGGTGCCCCAGACCTCCTGCTGGGCCTCGTCGGCGAACAGGCCGAGATGCCAGGAATGGACGCCGAGGACCGCGGCGACCCAGCCGGTGGAGCCGCAGGCGGCAGAGATCGCGCGGATGACCTCGTAGAAGGCGACGGGATCGTCCTCGGCGCCGCCGTGCCGGGTGGGCTGCAACATCCGGAACACACCGGCGGCGGTCAGCTCGCGGACGGTCTCCGCGGGGACGCGGCCCTTCTCGTCCACGGACCTGGCCCGCCCGGCGATCCCGGGCAGCAGCCCGCGCACCGACTCCAGAACGCCACCGCTTCCGCTCATTCACGCTCCCTGTCGCCTGATGTGGCCATCGGAGGACACCATGTCAACGCGTCCGCACGGGCCGGACCATCCCGGCCACCGGGACTGGCCGGACCCGGACGGGCGCCCTCCGGCCTACCGTTCGAATGACCGCGTCCATGGCCGAAGGGATGATCGTCGTGACCGCAACCGAGCCGGACGCCGTCCGCGCCATCGAGGCGGAGGCCGTCTCCCCCCGCTTCGCCCGGGGATGGCACTGCCTCGGGCTGGCCGAGACGTTCAAGGACGGCCAGCCCCACACGGTCAACGCGTTCGGCCAGAAACTCGTGGTCTTCACCGGCGCGGACGGTGCGACCAACGTACTGGACGGCTACTGCCGGCACATGGGCGGCGACCTGTCGCGGGGCACGGTCAAGGGCAACGAGATCGCCTGCCCGTTCCACGACTGGCGGTGGGGCGGCGACGGGCGCTGCAAGAGGATCCCTTATGCGCGGCGCGTGCCGCTGCGGGCGCGGACGGCGGCGTGGCCGACGATGCAGCAGGACGGGCTGCTGTTCGTGTGGAACGACCCGGAGCGCGGCGGCCCCCCGCCGGAGGTGACGATCCCCGCCATCGAGGGCGCGGGCCGCGACGACTGGACCGGCTGGCGGTGGACGGAGACGGTCGTCCACACCAACTGCCGCGAGGTCATCGACAACGTCGTCGACATGGCGCACTTCTTCTACATCCACAACTCGTTCCCGACGTACTTCAAGAACATCTTCGAGGGGCATGTCGCCACGCAGATCATGAAGGGGAAGAGCCGTCCGGACGCGCGGCGCCCCGGCAACGCCGACGGCGAGGCTGAGGGCGACGGGCCGCGGATGCTGGGGAACAGTTCGGTCGCGTCCTACTACGGGCCGTCCTTCATGATCGACGAGCTGACGTACCACTACGAGGGCTTCGACCTGCGGTCGGTGCTGATCAACTGCCATTATCCGATCGACGCGAACGCGTTCTCGCTGCACTCGGGGATCATCGTCCAGCATGGGGACGGGCTGCCGCCGGAGGCCGCGGAGGCGACCGCGGAGCGGCTGTCGTCGTTCATCCTGACCGGGTTCGAGCAGGACATCGAGATCTGGCGGAACAAGACCCGTATCGACAACCCGCTGCTGTGCGAGGAGGACGGGCCCGTCTACCAGCTGCGCCGCTGGTACGAGCAGTTCTACGTGGACGTCGCCGACATCACGCCGGAGATGACCGACCGGTTCGAGTTCGAGATCGACACGACGCGTCCGGTCGAGTCGTGGCAGCGGGAGGTCGAGCGGAACCTCGCGCGCCGCGCGGCCGAGGCCGAGGAGGCGTCCGCGTGACCGTGCGGCGGGACGAGCGGCTGCTGGACGGTCCGGCGTTGCCCGTCCGGTGCGGGCGCTGCGCCGCCGAGGTGCTGGTGCGCAAGGCGAGCTGGGAGCAGACGAGCATCCAGTGGAACGCGGCCGCGCGCGCCTCGTGCCCGAGCCTGGCGGACGACCCGCTCGGCACCTGCCCCGCGCTGCGGTCGGTGATCGAGGAGGCGGCGCTGACCGGCGCCCTCACGGTCGTCGACGGTTGACCTCAGGTTTGGTTGAGGTCATAGCGTCCTTCCCGTTGGACACGATGACGGAAGGACGATCATGCGGGTTGCGGGATTCACCGAGCCGGGCGGGCCCGAGGTTCTGACGATCCTGGACGTGCCCGAGCCGGAGGCCGGGCCGGGCGAGGTGCGGGTCCGGGTGCGGACGGCCGGGGTGCAGCCGTTCGACCTGGCCGTCCGGGAGGGCTGGTCGCCGCCGGGGACGCCCGAGGGGTTCCCGCGCGTGCCGGGCAACGAGTTCGCGGGTGTGGTCGACCAGGTCGGCGCCGGTGTCACCGGCGTCGCGCCGGGCGACGAGGTGATCGGGTACTGCCGTCTCGACGCCTACGCCGAGTACGTGGTCGTGCCGGAGGAGGCCCTCACCGCCAAGCCCGCGAGCATGCCGTGGGACGTCGCGGGCGGTTTCCCGGCCGCGGTGATGACCCCGCACATCGCGCTGGAGGAGATGGCGGTCGGGGCGGGCGACACGCTGCTGGTCCATGCCGCGGCGGGGGCGGTGGGGACGGTCGCCGTCCAGCTCGCCCGCATCGCGGGAGCCACCGTGATCGGCACGGCGAGCGAGGGCAACCACGAATATCTGCGGTCGCTCGGCGTGGTCCCGGTCGCCTACGGCGACGGCCTGGAGGAGCGGATCAGGGC
>JBOHBY010000629.1:0-13314 GCA_050698635.1 Spirillospora sp. | reverse complement strand
GGTTCCGTGACATGACGTCGTCTCCTCCGGGTCCGCGGGGGCGGTCAGCCCTTCAGGGTGTCGTTGACCTTGGTGACGAAGTCGCCGAAGCCCTTGCCTTGCAGTTCCGGCAGCTCGCTCATGCCGTACCAGGGGTTCGGCGGCGCGTACCACGGTTCCTCGGAGACCTTGCGGTCGTCCTTCCAGCCGGTGCGCGTGCCGGTGCCCGTACTGAGCTTGGCCATCAGGTCATGCCCCTCGGCCGACGTCGCCCACTCCATGAACAGCCGCGCCGCGTACGGGTGCGGCGTCTTCGTCGGCACCGCCATGCTCCACAGCGCCGACGACGCCGGATCGGGGTACTTGTACCGGATCGGCGCGCCCTTCTCGATGTAGCCGTTGTAGAGGGTGTCCGTGCCGTAGGTGACGGCGTACTCCCCCTTGACGAGCTGGGCGGCGATCGGGATCTGGCTCTCGAACAGGGCGGGGTTGTTGGCGGCGACGCGCTTCAACCAGTTCCAGCCGTACTTGTCGGCCTTGTTGATGACCTCGTTGGCGTAGTTGCCCCCGGTGGTGGCGCCGCCGGTGTCACCGAGCGCGATCCCGCCCTTGAACGACGGGTCCGCGAGCGCGGCCACCGGGTCCTTCTCCAGCAGTGCCTGCTGCGCGGGCGTCACCACCTTGGAGTTCCAGGCGATGGTGCCGATGCTCTGGTGCAGCGGATACACCCTGCCGACGAGGTCGCCCTTCGGGAAGAGCTTCTTGTAGTCGTAACCGCCGTAGTTCTGGGGCTTGTAGGCGGTGATCCAGCCCTTCTCGTTGGCGTCGCCCCAGAGTTGCAGGACGTTCTGGATCACGATGTCGGCGTTGTTGACACCGCCCTGCACCTCCTGCGCCCATTTCTGGAACAGGGTGGTGCTGCCGTCGCGGTAGAGCTTGACCTTGACGCCGTACTTCTGGGTGAAGGCCTTGGCCCACGGCGTGGTCGACTCCTCGGTCGTGCCCGCGTACAGGCTCAGCTCGCCCTCGTCCTGCGCCTTCTTCACCAGCTGTTCCATGCCGCCGGCGGCGCCGACGTCCTTGGGCAGGTCCTCGCCGGCTCCCGACGACCCACATCCGGCCAGGGCCAGGGCGCCGGCCACCACCGCGGCGGCGAGCCGCATGCTTCGCATCACTGAGACACGCCTCCCATGCCGGCCATGCCGGCAGCGCAACGGGCGCCGAGGCCGTGCGTGGTCGTTCCCCATCGGACAGCACCTCCACCCCGAGCCGGTGCAGGTCACGGGCGACCTGCGGTGACTGTCCAGAAACATAGGTCGCGGCGTCGAGCGACCGAAACCACACGATCGCTAGTGAGCCGATTAGGTCGGCCTTATCGGTGGCGCCGCGACCTCCTCGGTCAGGGGAAGCCGAGGAGTTTCGGGTGGACGGCCCGGCTCAGCCACTCTCGGGACGGGGCGGGGACCAGGCGGCGGGCCTGTATGTCGATCAGGCCGGCGACGTGGTTCACCTCGGCGGCGACCTCGCCGTCCATGCGGCGGAAGATGTTCTCGACGCGGTAGGTCTTGCCGTCGCCCCATTTCCAGGCGCAGGAGACGTCGACCTCGTCGCCGGCCCGGAGTTCCTTGTGGTATCGGATGACGGTTTCGAGGTTGACCGGCCCGAAGCCGTCGGCGAGCATGCCTTCGACCGAGACGCCGGCCGCCCGCACGCATTCGAACCGGGAATGGTCCGCGTACTGGAGGTACACGGCGCCGTTGAGGTGAAGTTGCGGGTCGATCTCGTAGATCCGTACTTGGAAGCGGACGGAGAACGGTTCGTCGCTCATCGTCGTGCCCCCTGTTCGGCCAGCCATTGGACGGAACGCTCAGTGAGATAGCGCTTGTCGTCGTCGCGGACCTCCAGCCAGCCGCCTCTCACCCAGCCGCCGACGGCCTGGGGTGAGAAGCCCTGCCGGCGGAACAGGCGGCTGGCCTCCTCGCGGGTCAGGCCGCGCGGTCCCCATTCCGTCATGACGGCGAAGTAGCGGTCGTCCTCCGACTGCCGGGAGGCGCTGGACAGTGCGTCCGCGAGGGTGGACAGGCCACGGCTGATCTGGCGAAGCGCCACTGCCATCTGCTCCAGATCGGGCGGGGAACTCATGGCTCCAAGCCTAGCAATCGGTAGCGATTGATGATCAGTGGTTCAGCGCGTCGTGTGGTCCGCAGCCCAGGACCTGGTGCGTGTCTTCGGACGTGACATCAAGCGCGCCACCGGGCGTTCGCCCGGTGTTTTGGAGTGTGGCGGGGCGCGTACGGAGGGCTCTTCACTGGTTGAGCGATCGCAAGCGATAGCGGTCGTCACGCCGGTCCGGAACAGGTCCTGCTCCAGTGCCGTCATGGCCGAGTACTGTGCCCGGCGAAATCACGTCCATCCAGGTGAGAGGTTCACCTTGCGGAGGACGCGGTCGTGGTCATCCGGGCCGATGCTAGGCGTCGGGCCGACCGTCGGCGAGCGCGGCCTGGACGAGCTGCCCGAGGTGAACGGCGGCGTCGTTGAGCGGCGTGTCGTCACCGGTGACGCGGCTCAGCAGCTCGGCGCCTTCCAGGATCGCGATGACCGTCCCCGCCAGGGACCTGGCCGTGGCCGGGGCCATGCCGCAGCTCTCCAGCTTGGCCGCGACCATGCCCTGCCAGTGGGCCAGGGCCTCGGTGGCGGCCTGCTGGATGCCGGGGACGCGGCCGACGGTCTCCAGTGCGGTGACGGCGACGGGACAGCCGTCGGTCCAGTCCGATTCCCTGAGCGTGCCGGCCTGAATACGGGCGCAGGCGGCGACGGCGGTGGCGGGGTCGGGGCTGGACGACAGCCCACGCGCGAGCACCCGGCTGAACTCCTCCGCGCCGTACCGCATCGCCTCGATGGCGAGCTGCTGCTTGCCGTCCGGGAAGAAGTGGTAGACCGAGCTCACCGACGCTCCGGCCGCCTGGGCGATGGGCTTGACCGAGGCGCCCTCGTACCCCTGGCGCTGTAGCAGCGCCGCGGCGGCCTGGACGATGCGCAGCTCGGCGAGGAGGTCGTGCCCCAGTTCCCGGCGCTGGCGGCCGCCCCGCCGCTGGAGCCCGCGTGGTGAGCGCCGACGGGTTCCGGGACGTCATGCGCCGCTGGGCGTCCGGCGTCGCGGTGATCACCATGCAAGGTCCCGGCGGTCCGCACGGGATGACGGTCAACGCCCTGCTCTCGGTGTCGCTCGACCCGCCGACGCTGCTGATCGTCCTCGCCCGCGACGGCCGTACCCACGGCATCCTGGAGGGGACGGGCCGTCCGTGCGGGCGACGAGGAGTTCGACGGGGTCGGCTGGCACCCCTCCCCCGGCGGCGCGCCGTTGCTGGACGGCGTCCTCGCGGCCCTGGACTGCCTGGTGACCGAGCAGACGCTCGTCGCCGATCACGCGCTGATCATCGCCACCGTGACGCACACCCACCTGCCGTCCGCCGAAGGGGGTCCACTGGTCTACGCGGGCCGCCGCTACCACGACCTTCCGCACTGGTGACCCTGGCCGACCGGCAGCTATTCCTTGACACGAATATTCGTTGTGGAGAATACTTCGTCTCATGGACGCAACGCTTCTCGCCGCACTGGCCGACCCGGCCCGCTGGCGGCTCGTCTGCCTGCTGGCCGAGCGGCCCCGGCCGGTCGGCGTCCTGGCCCAGCTCGCCGGCGCGCGCCAGCCCCAGACGACCAAGCACCTCCAGACCCTCGAACGCGCCGGCGTCGTCACGTCCCAGCGAACCGGCCAGCGCCGCCTCTACACGCTCCGGCCCGGCCCGCTGCGCGACCTGGCGACACTGCTCAACCGGCTCGCCGACACCGCCGAGCGGCCCGGTGGCCCGCGCGAGACCTACGACCGCCAGGCGGCCGGCCTCGACGCGGAACGACGCGCAGCCGAGACGCCGGGGTGGGCCGACGGCCGCTCGTTCGAGTTCCACCGGTCGCTGCCGCGACGTCCCGGCCCGGTCTGGCGGCACCTGACCGAACCCGCGCTGCTGGCCCGCTGGTGGACACCCGACGACCTGTGCGTCTCCGAGCTCGTCTTCGAGGCGAGGCCGGGCGGGCGGATCGTCCTGGAATACCGCGACATCGAGGACGCCGACGGTTCGGACGTGGTCGTCGGCCGCGCCGAAGGAGTCGTCGAGGAGGTACACCCCGGGGAGCGCCTCACCTACCGGATGTCCCCGCTGCTCCCCAACGGCGACCGTGCCTTCACCGCCCACGTCGCCCTAACCCTGCACCCCACCAGCGAGGGCGACGGCGACGGCACACGGCTCGACGCGCACTGGCGGATCGACGGCAGCGCCGTCGAGTCCGCCGACTTCGTCGCCGGTATCGAGCTCGGCTTCGGCCAGAGCCTCGACAAGCTCGCCCTGACGCTCACCGACGAAACACCCGAAACCGACCACACCCAGCACGACACCGATCCAAGGAGCTTCCCGTGGGACGACTGATCATCAACATCGCCATGACCGTCAACGGCGCCTTCGAGGCACCGTCCGCCGAGGCGCAGGGCGGCTGGCTGGTCACCGATCCGCACAGCATGCGGTCCGGGCTTGAGATGTGGCAGGCGGCCGACGCCATGGTGCTCGGACGCAGAACCTACGAGGGCCTGGCCGCCGCCTGGCCTCAACTCACCCACGTTCCCGGCTTCGAGGCGTACGCGGCCCGGATGAACAGCATGCCCAAATACGTCGCGTCGCGGTCACTGTCCGGACCGCTGGAATGGAACGCCACCCTGCTCGACGGCGACCTCCCCACCACCATCAAGCGCCTCAAGGACGAACACGACGGCAACCTGATCGTCCCTGGCGCTGGGGAATTCGCCCGCGAAATCATCGGCCATGATCTCGTTGACGAGTTCTGGTTCAACGTCAGCCCCTACCTGTGGGCGACCGGACCACGGCTCTTCGACGACATCGGCCCCGTCCGGCTCGAACTCGTCAACACCACGACCTTCCCGTCGGGCATGGTCCGCCTGTGCTACCACCCCACAAACGCCAGCCAGGGATGACGGTGACGGTCGGCCGTGCGTGGCGCGTGGCGTGTCAGGGGGCTGTGGCTCGGCGGGCGCGTAGGGCGCGGAGTTTGTGGCGGTTGCCGCAGCGTTCCATCGAGCACCAGCGCCGGGCGCCGGGACGGGACGTGTCCGCGAACACCAGCGGGCAGGTGTCGCTCGCGCATTCGCGGATGCGGTCGGACAGCGGCCCGGACAGCAGCTCGATCGTCTCCCGCGCCAGGACCGACAGCGCCTGCGCCGTCCGCACCGGGGCCGCCCACCCGGCGGTCGTTCCGTCGGCGGCGAGCTCGGGGACCAGCGGCTCGGCGGCCGCGGCCCGGTTGATGACCGACACCGACTCGGCGGAGAGCGGACGGCGCGCCGCCCTGGCGTGCGCCGCCTCCCAGATCGCCTGACGCAGGGCCTTGGCGGCGGTCAGGTCGCGAGCCGTCGCCGGGACGGTCACGGCCGCGTCCAGCGGCGGCTGGGCCAGCCATTCGCCCAGGTCGGCAGGGTCGTGAAGGCTCTCGAACTTCGCGTACTGGCCCTCGCCGCCCGTATGGGCGAAGTCCAGGCAGACGGCGCCGGCGTCGAACCAGAACGACCCGCCCTTGGGGTCCTGCAGTCGCCGCCCTGTTGCACTCCCTCTCATGAAACCAGTATAACCAGTGTCACGTAACCGCTTTAACTGGTGTCATGATCCAAGGAGGCAGGCAGATGGGCACACGCCACATCAATCCCGAAGGGCTTCACCACAACCCGGCCTTCAGCCAGGCCGTCGTGGTCGAGCAGCCGTCCAAGACCATCTATGTCGGCGGCCAGAACGGCGTCGACGCCACCGGCACGGTTGTCGGCCCCACGGTCGGGGAGCAGTCCCTACAGGCGCTGCGGAACCTCGCGACCATCCTGGAGAGCGAGGGGGCGAGTCTGGCGAACGTCGTGCATTGGCGCATAGCCGTGGTGGAGGGTCACTCGTTCGTCGACGAGGGTGTGGTCGCCTTCCAGCAGGTGTGGAACCCGGCCGACCCGCCGCCGGCCATCACCGTCCATGTCGTGTCCGGCCTGGGCCCCGGCTTCCTCGTCGAGATCGACGCCGTCGCCGTCGTGTGACGGTCTTCACCGGGTCGACGGCACGCGCACGATCGACTCCGGCGCGAGCGGCCACTGCGCGGTGGTGAGGCTGATCCGGTCGTCGCTGGGGTACCGGTCGTCCTCGTCGCGTGGCAGCGCGGTGCGGACGAAACAGCGGTGCAGCAGCAGTTCCCGGCGCTGGTCCAGGGGGGTCCGGGTCGTCGAGCCTGTCGACCGGGTCGGCCAGATGGTCGGCCGCCGTCCGCCGCTGACCGTCCAGGTACTCCAGATGTTCGGCGGCTCCGTCAAGGTCGTACAGATTTTCGTAGACCTGGCGGAAATATCCCCGGTCGAGCTCCATCACGCGATCATCGCCCCACCCGGGCGGCACCGGCAATGAAACCGGACGGCATCGAGCCCACCGCAAAGGCTTCCAGCGCAGGTGGGGTGCGGGCCCTGCGACCGGGAGCACTCCGGATTGAACCCCGGTCTTTCTCCAGTCCCTTGCCCGCGAGCGATTGGTCCGATAGATATGTCGAGGCTTGACAGCCGGTGTTCGGACGCCGCCAAGACAAGCCGAGCAGGTCGGGGCCGCAACATCCTAAGGGTCTAATTCGCCCCAAATCGCTCCGCGATCTACTGATGATTCATATGATCATGGCGATCCGTGCATTTGGAGGATGCGTGCCCGAGCCGACGCCGCTCTTGTCCACCGACCCCCAAGCCATCGGCCTGCACCAGCTCGGAGGCCGGCTCGGCGTCGGCGGTCAGGGGACCGTCTACCTGGGGCAGGACGAGCGGGGGCAGCGCGCCGCCATCAAACTTCTGCACCCCCACCTGATTACCCACGAAACGGCGCGCACCCGCTTCCTGGCCGAAGTCGAGATCGCCAAACGGGTCGCCCCCTTCTGCACGGCACAGGTCCTCGACAGCGGCGTGGTCAACGACCAGCCCTACATCGTCAGCGAATTCGTGGACGGACCGTCCCTGTTAACGTCCGTCAAGGACGGCGGGCCACGCCGCGAAGCGGCGCTCGACCGGCTGGCGATCAACACCATCACCGCGCTGGCGGCCATCCACAAGGGCGGAGTCGTCCACCGCGACTTCAAGCCCGGCAACGTCCTGCTCGGCCCCGACGGCCCCGTGGTCATCGACTTCGGCATCTCCCGCGCCCTGGACCTCAGCCAGTCGCTCACCAGCAGCCAGGCCATCGGCACTCCCGGCTACATGGCCCCCGAACACATCGACGGCGAAAAGGCCGGTCCGGAGGCGGACCTGTTCGCCTGGGCGGCCACAATGGTGTTCGCGGCCACCGGACAAAGGGCCTTTCCCGGCACCAATGTTTCCGCCGTCGCGCTCGCCGTCCTCCACAAGGAAGCCGAGTTGCACGGCCTGGAAGGCGACCTGGCCGAGATCGTCCGCGCGTGCCTGCGCAAGGATCCCGCCGAACGTCCCACCGCGGCCGAAGTCGGCGACCACCTGCGCGACCTGCACCCCCCAGAACCTCCCCCCGACGACAATCCAGCCGACGAACCCCCACCTGACAAGCCCCCGCCCGACGCGCCCCTGCCTGACGCGCCCCTGCCTGACGCGCCTCCGCCCGACGCGCCTCCGCCCGACGCGCCTCCACCTGACGACACCCCGTCCGAGGACACGCCGTCCGACGAGACCCCGTCCGACGAGACGCCAGCTGACAAGATTCCGGCCGACGACACTCCACTCGACGCCCCTCCGCCCCACAGCACCAAACGCCGCCGCCTCGTGGTCGTCGCGGCGGCGGTGACGGTTCTGGTGCTTGTCGGCACCCTCTACGAGGCGTTCCCCGGAAGGGAAAAGGGCAGCGCCTCGCCCCCTACACCGGATCCGTCGGGGACCGTCTCGCAAACGTCCACCACAAGCCCCTCCGAAAAGCCCAGCAAAAGCCCGGATCCGACCACAAGCAAGACCTCGGGAAGCCCAAAGCCCGATCCACGTCCAACGGTGACCAAGGGCCAGTCACCCTCAGGAAGGCCGCCGCCCAAAAAGCCGCCCAACTCGAAACCGAGAACACTTGGCACCCTGACCACACAGGATTATGAGAGCTACTGCAAATCTCACGGCTATCCCTATTATGTGGTCTTCGCCGACCAGGGTGTCTGCTCAAAGGACCCGGAAGGGAACAACGGAACAATAGTCAGCCCGACGACCGTCTGCCGCTGGAAGCATTCCGACAAGCCGAACGTCTCCGCGAACGGAAGAACCTGCGTCTCAAACCCCTGACCTGTGGGTGAACAGGCCCCAGGTGAAGGCGCCCCGCAGGATCCCGGCGGTCAGGCGCGTCCTGGTGATCCGGTCGGCGAGCGTCAGCGGTCCGGTGGTAGGGCTCGAAGTCCAGCTGGACGACGCCGTCACGGCGGTACAGGAACCTGCCAGAGGACGCGTAGGAGCCCACGTCCACGATCACCGTGGCGTCCGTGTCGTGGTTCGAGGACGGCGTCGGCGCCGGGACTTCATGCGTCATCGTCGTCGGGGAAATGGATTCTGAGGGCGGCGATGGCGGCGCGGGCGTGTTCGGGCTCCGCGCCTTCGGCGATCGCCACCAGTGCCGCGCGCCAGGCCGCCGCGAGGACCCGGCCGAGGAGCGGTGCGGCCGGGCCGACGTTCTGGCCGAGCAACTCGGCCAGCCCGTCGTGTTCCGTACCGGCGGGCGGGTCACCCAGGATGTGCAGGAAGTTCCCGCCTACGGCGAAGTCCAGGCCGACCAGTAGCGCGGATGTCACGGCTGCCGAGCGGTCCGCTGTCGCGCCAGGGGACGGTCTGGACGCAGACGCGGAGGCCGCCAGCGCGCCCTCCATCCGGTCGAGAAGGCGCCGTTCGACGTCCTGCCGCGCGACGGCGTAGAGCCCCAGCTTGCTGCCGAAGTGGTGGTACAGCGCACCCGTTGTGACCTGCGCCGCCGAGGCCAGGTCGGCGACCGTGACCTCGGCGAACGGGCGCGTCCCGAACGCCTCGACCGCGGCGAGTGCGAGCCTGCCCCTGGGGGATGTCGAAACCGGAACCCATTCGCGCACAGGTACATAATGCCGTTACGCTGTCCCCCAGTCCAGTTACGGAAAACGGAAGGATGCACCATGAAGCTCGAGTTCCTGTTCGTCCCGACGTCCGACCTGACGGCCTCTCTCGCCCTCTACCGCGACGGCCTCGGCTTCGCCGAGATGTGGCGGGAGGGCGACGCGACCGTCGCGCTGGCGCTGCCGGGCACCGAGGTCAAGCTCATGCTCGACGCCCACGACCCGAACGCCCCGGTCGGGCCGCTGTTCGTCGTCGACAGCGTCAAGGACTTCCACGCGGCGCGCTCAGAGGCGCTCACCGTGATCGAGGCGCCCTCAGAGATCCCCGGCGGCTTCCTGGCCACCTACCAGGACCCGGGCGGGGCGGCCCTCTACGTCATGGACCAGTCGACGGACCAGGACGTCCAGTAACGGAGGCGCCGGTCACCGGCAGCACGCGGTCAGCAAGCAGCGCGCGGGTCAGCGGGCGTCCCACTAGGGCTCGCCGGATGCCCAGTGGGCGGCCCACCCCGCGAATCCGCTCTGGCCGGTGGTGTGACCGAACTCGGCGCCGAACGGCTGGGCGCTCTCTCCACAGATGTTCCAGACGTGTGCCCAAGATGATCGAGCCGTGTGTGGCGACCCGTTCGATGGCGGTTTGGATCTCGGCCGGGGAGCGCCCGACGGGCCCGAAGTCGGGCGGCCCCTCGGTGTATCCGTCGCAGATTTCAGCGACGAATGACCGGTACTGCTCTGGCAGGACGATCCCGTGCCGAGAGGAAATGAAATACCAGATGTCAAAGGCATGCGTATCTCCAAAACAGACCAAAGCCTGCCCTGGAATGAATTGAGAATTTCTAATGACAAGGAGTTTCTGGCATTAAAGACTTCTCGGGGTGTTACGGGTAGGGGTGGGGACGGTAGGCGCCGGTGGGGGCGGGCGAATGTGCCGGGTATCGGGCGCAGGCGGGGCGGACTTCCATGTGGTGGAGGCCGGACGCGACGACGCGTACGACCGACGGGCCGTCGTCGTCTCCGGCGAGGCTCAGCCATGCCGCTGACATGTCGTCGGCGGATGGGGGCGAGGGTGCGGGGACGTCGGCGGCGGTGCTGGTCAGGTGGTCCAGGAGGGGGAAGCGGTCGGGGTTGCAGTAGTAGAGAAGGTGGTCTTGGAAGTTGGTGATCTCGTCCACGCGGCTGTTTCCGTGGAGCGCGGCGAGCAGCCGGACCTGGACGGCCTCGGCCAGCGCGTGCCGTAGCCGCTCGTCGGGGTCGTCGTGGGCGCTGAATCCGACGCCGAACGAGCAGGTCGAAGGTCTGCGGGTGAGGACCGCCGTGACCGGTCGTCCGGTGCGGGACGTGGTCCGGAGCGGCTCGGTGGCCCAGCCGAGGCGGGCGTCGCGTTCGAGGGAGTCGGCGATCTCCGGTGGGATGCCGTCGATCGGCGTGAAGCGGGCCCTGCCCTCCCAGACCCGCATCACGGCGTCGCGTTCCAGCAGCTCGGCGGTGGCGTGGCGGACGGCCGACGCGGGGTCCGGCCCGGCGGCCAGGCCGATGGTGGTGATCTCGCTGACGCGGTCGTCGAGCGGGACGTCGCGGAGCGCGATCAGGGCCTCGGGTATCCAGACGGGCCGCCCGCCGTCCACGGTGGTCCCTTGCGCCCAGGTCAGCGGACGGTCGGGGGTGTAATCGAGAAAGGGCCATCGTGCGGGGAAGGCGGGGCGGCCGATCACGCCCGGCACGTCCAGGACCGGTTCCCCGGTGGCGGTCAGCTTGGCCGCGGTGGTGCGGACGCCGTCCGGGCGCCATCGGCGGGCGGTGACGCGTTCGACGAGTTCACCGACGCAGGAGGCGATCGCTTGGGCGGTGGACGTCGCGCATCCCGCGATCTCGATCGGACGGTCGCCGTCGTCGCGTTCGAGACTGCCCAGGGCGAGGACGTGGCCGAGGAGCTCGGGGCGCGCGAAGTGATGGCGGACGTCGAGATCGGCGGGAGGCCGCCAGAGCGGGGCCCATCGGCCGAACTGCTCGTCCAGTTCGGGCTGGACCGTGGCGAGCTGGACGGGCGAACCGAAGACGCGCAGCCTGAGACGTTCCCGAATCGGCGTCACGTCAGCCCGCGGCCGTCAGCCCCGCGGCCGTCAGCCCCGCGGCCGTTTCCGGTGGTTGTCACCAGGCCGCGGCCCGTCCAGTCGTCGAGTACGTCGGCCAGGTCCTGGCGGATCTGCGCCGTGTCTCCTTCGTATTCCTTGCGGCAGGCGGCTGTGAGGTCGTCCAGCGATCGCGATCCGTCGATGAGCCGCCACAGCAGCGCGGCCGATCCTTCGAGCACCAGATACGTGCCGGACGGAGTGGTGAGCAGGATCTGCTTCCCGAGGTCGTTGCTCTCGACGTCACCTGCATGGGCAAAGACGGTCATGGTTCGGTTCCTCTGCTGGTCTTCTGGAGAAGGCGGGAGGAGAGTCGGAAGACGGCTTTCTGCACGAGCAGGAGGGGCAGGACGGCGAAGCGGTCCGGGCGGCGTCCGGCGGCGGTGACGGCGCGGTCGGCCGCCGCGACGAGGCGTCCGGCGAGGTGGGCGGGACGGGTGGCCAGGTCGATGGTGTGGCCGCGTCCCGTGCGCAGGGCGATGACGGTGCCCAGCACGGCGTCGATCGGTACCCAGAAGTCGCAGAACGGATTGTGCGGATCGTAGTTGTCGGCGAACTGGAGGATCTCGGTGCGGCCGTCGGGGGTCGTCCGGACGTCGGCGACGCGGTGCGCGGCGAGCAGGTCCTGGGGAAGCTGGAGCAGGACGACCTGGCCGCGCAGACCGGCGCCGTGCGGGCGTCCCCAGCGGACGCGCACCCGTGTGCCCTCCTGAAACAGCGGATACATGCTGCGCGAGGTGTCGACGATGGGAACGTCGGTGATCCGTCCCTCGGCGGCGTACCTCTCCCGGAGGGCGCGGCGTGCCGCGTCCCGGACGGTGCGGCCGGGGGACGAAGCGACGGCGGACGGGGTTTCCCGGTTGATGTGGGCCCAGCGGGTGGGGGGCGGTCCGGCGAAGTGGCGTTCGATCGGGTGCCGGGGAGCCGTCAGGAGCACGGTGTCGTCCCACGCGGAAAGGTCCCGGTACGGCGCGGCCTGAGGGTCGGGATCGAGATCGGGGTCAGGGTCGGGGTCGGTGGAGATTGTGGCTGGGGCCAGCAGGTTCGCGGCCCTCTCACGTTGGCCAGGGTCGGCGGTGCCGTGGAAGACGAACTCCGTTGCGGCGCGCTGTTCCAACAGGCCGGGGCCGAGCAGCGAGCGAAGCTCCGCCGCCGGAACCCGGCCGTTCCCGCCGCGCACCGCCGTCACGAGCCGCCCGTGGACGCTCAGCAGCGGCAGCGCGCGGCCGCAACGGCAGGCGCCGGGGTCCCGCAGCGTTCCGGCGTCGCCAATCCGGTAGTGCAGGATCGGCATCGCGGTGTTGACCAGGTCGGTGACGACGACGGCGCCCGCCGTGCCGTACGGGCGCGGCGTCCCGTCCGGGCCGACGATCTCGACATGGACGAAGTCCGCGTTGACGTGCATTCCCGCGCATCCGGGATAGGAGAAGGCGATCGGCGTGGCCACCTCGGCCGCGCAATACATCTCCGCCGTGGGCGGTGACGTCTCGTCCGCCAGACGGTCCGGACGGGTGAGCGGGACCTCGAACGAGGAGGCCAGCACGCGCACGCCGTTCCAGTCGCGGACCCGGTCGCGCAGCAGCGCGAGGACGTCGGGGCTAGACAGCAGCAGGTCACCGACCCCGAGCCCGTGATCCAGGCGGCGCAGGACGTCCCTGGCCCCGAGCTCGTGGTACCCGAGCCGGAGGTCGCGCAGCGCCGCGTTGACCCGGCCGGTTCCGGGCCAGGGGGTCACGGTCGTGAGGTCGAAGACGCGTGGCATGCCGAGCCCGCTGTACCAGCGCGCCTCGCACGCGCCCTGAGCCGACAGGACGTCGCTCGGACGCAGGATGTGGCTCGGTGCGCCGTTCGTCCCCGAGGTGAAGGTCAGGTCCAGCCGCCGGGGATCGGCGGTGGACGCGGCGAACCTCTCGGTGTGGTGGCGTAGCTCGTCGCGATCGAGGATGGGTAGATCTGCGAAATCGGCCGGGTCGCGGGCTGCGAGCCGTTCGCGGGCTGCGAGCCGTTCGCGCCAGGGTTCGCGCTGGTAGAACGGCGCCGTCCCGGCCGCGGTCAGGAC
>JBOHBY010000628.1:0-4364 GCA_050698635.1 Spirillospora sp. | reverse complement strand
GGCTGGAGCGGCACCGGCTGAGCTGGCGCGGCCAGTGGGAGGACGCGCTGCTGGCGATGACCCGCGAGGCCGTCGAGCGCGGTGAGGCGACCGACCGCGACTACCACCTCACCATGATCGCCATCGTCGGCGCGATCAACAATCTCGTCCACCACTGGTCGGCCCGCGACCAGGACATCCCGGTCGACGACATCATCGCCGAACTGACGGTGCTCATCTGCAACGCCCTGGGCGCCCGCTCCTAGATGACAGGTGGCCGGCCGGTGCGGGTCATGCGCCAGGCGGTGCGGTAGCTGATCGGACGACGAGCCCCCGCCGACTTGCGCCACCCTTCCATGAAGCCCTTGAACCACGGTTTGAGCGCGCTCGGCTTGCGTTCGCGTAGGACGGTCATGCCGATCCACACGGTGAGGTACGTGAGGGCGAGCGGCCACGGAAGGTTGCGGCGCGCCAGCCAGACCCGGTTGCGCGCGTTGTAGCGGTAGAACATGTCATGCCGCGTAGGCAGGACGGCCGGGTGGAACATGACCGCGGACGCGTCGTACACGATCCGGTACCCGGCGTTGAGGATCTGCCAGGCGAGGTCGGTCTCCTCGTGCGCGTAGAAGAAATCCTCCGGCAGGCCACCGCCCGCGTCGAACGCGGTCCGCCGGACAGCGCAGGCCCCGCCGAGGAACGTCGTAACGGCGGAGGACCGTTCCGGATCACCCGCACGCAGCCGGGGCACATGGCGACGTTCACCACGTCCGCCCTCCGGATCTCGAACACGGAACGAGACGACACCCAGGTCGGGTTCGGCGGAGAACCGGTCGCGCAGGTACGCGCCGAGACGGGTGGAGCGGTACCAGCCGTCGTCGTCCAGGAAGAGGACGACATCGCCGCAGGACGCCTCCACGCCCCGGTTCCGACCGGCGGGGATGCCGACGTTCTTCGGCAGCGCGAGGGCCTTGACGCGCTCGTCATCGAAAGGCGCGGCGTCCGCACGGTCGCCGATCGGGTCGACGCCGTTGCCGACGAGGACGACCTCGACGTCCACGTGCTCCTGCTCCAGGGCGCTGCGGACGGCGCGGGCCAGCTCGTCCGGACGGTTCCCCATGGTCAGCACGACGACGGAGAGCTTCACTTCAGCCTCCGCGACGCCAGGATGCTGACCAGGTGCAGCAGCGTCTGCGCGACCGCGACCGACGCGACAGCGATCATGAGGGCCCGCACGACGACCGGCCCGTCCGAATCGAAGACGGTGTCGACCACGGCCGCCGCGAGGATCAGCAGCGACAGCTCGACCGCGCCGATGATCCGGTGGAAGCGCAGCATGGACGCCGCCTGCCGGGCCAGGGCGATGCCGGTGGAGCGGGGGCGCAGCGCGTGGTCGCCGCCGGACGGGTCGGCCGCGAGCCCCGACTTGGCCCGCGCGACGACGACGTTGTCGGTCTCCGCCTTGATCAGCGCGGCGCCGAGCGCGGCGACGAGGCCGAGCTCGGCCCAGCCGCCGTTCTCCCAGCCGCCCTGCGCCATGAAGCCGAGCCCGATGAGCAGCGACACCTCGGACAGATAATGGCCGATCCGGTCGAGGAACACCCCGGCCACCGACGTCCGCCGCAGGTAGCGGGCGACCTCGCCGTCCACGCAGTCGAGCAGCAGGTAGACCTGGATGAGGACGGCGCCGCCGAGCGCCGTCCACAGCGGCGCCGCGGGCAGCGACACCACGACGCCCGCGGCGACACCGCTGAGCATCATCAGATAGGTGAGCTGGTTGGGGCTGAACCCGAGGCGAAGCGCGATCCACGCGAAGTACGGGGACAGGTCGCGCATGTAGAGGCGGCCCGCCCAGTGCTCCTCGTTGCGCCGGTCCTTCAGGCCGGGCGGCTGCCCGTAACGGCGGATGTCGGCGACCGCGGCGCCCTTGCGGTCCGGCCGGTCGTCACCGCCCGGGGACGCGCCGCCGGGAGATTCGGGGGTGCGGCTTCGTCCGGGGATCTCAGCCTCCGTTGGCCTGGACATACTCTTCCACCGCCTTGAGGGTCGCGCCCTTGTCGAGGCCGAGAAATTCCAAGATCGTATAGCGGCCGGGGCGGGTCCGGGGGGCGAATTCGACGGCCTCGGCGAACTGCTCGACCGACAGCCCGATATCGGCGGGGAACCGCGGCAGGCCGTGCCGCCCGAGGCACGCGAGGATCTCTTCGAGCCGCCCGGCGCCGGTGCCCAGGTGGGTGGCGCGCAGGTGGTAGCAGAACGCGGCGCCGATCCCGGCCAGCTCGCCGTGGTTGGCGGTGCCGGGGAACAGCTGGTCGATCGCGTGCAGGATCTCGTGGTCGCCGCCGCTCGCCGGACGCGAGTCGCCCGCGAACGCCATCGCCATCCCCGACAGCACCAGGCCCTCCGCGAGGACGGTCAGGAACCGGTCCGACTCGATCGACGACGGCTGGTGCAGCAGCGCCTCCGCGGCCGTCCGCGCCACGGTCAGCGCCATCCGGTCGACGCGCTCGCCGCATTCGTCGGCGGCCAGCAGCCAGTCGTCTACGGCGGAGAAGTTGCTCACCACGTCGCCGATCCCCGCGCGGACGAGCCGGGCGGGCGCCGCATGCACGTAGTCGAGGTCGACGATCATCGCCAGCGGCATCACCACGCCGAACGAGCCTTTGCCCTTCTCGTGGACGAGCGAGGCGACCGGGGAGCAGATCCCGTCGTGGGACAGGTTCGTCGCGACCGACACCATCGGGATGCCCGACAGCGTCGCCGCGTACTTGGTGGCGTCGATCGTCCGTCCGCCGCCGATCCCGACGACGGCCTCGTACGACCCGTCGCGCAGCCTGGCGCCGAGGCCGACGGCGGCGTCGACGCTGCCGTCGGCGACCCGGAACACCTCGCACTCCGACAGGGAGGGTCTGACGTGCTCGGCGATCTGGTCGCCCTGACCGGGGCCGACCGCGATCGCGACCCGCCCCTCGGTGGCGATCCGCTTGTCGGCGAGCAGTTCGCCGAGACCCGCGACGGCACCGCGCCGCACGTCGATGGACAGCGGCGCGTTCAGCATCCGCGTCAGCAGGGGCATGGGCCTCCTCGCTCGGTGGCGCTTGCGGTCAGTAAGCCCTCGCGGTCAGTAGCCCTTGGCGATCCGGCGGGCCTTCTCCAGGTCGTCGTGGTTGTCGACCTCGACCCACTCGACGTCGCCGATCGGGGCCACGCCGATACGGCCGCCCCGGTTCACGTGCTCCTGGTAGCCGTCCTCGTAGTACAGGTCGGGGTCGCGCTCCCAGGTGGCCTTGAGCGCGTCGGCGAGCGGCCCGGCGGCGGCCGGTTCGATGAGGGTGGCGCCGATGTATTCACCGTTGGCCGTGGAAGGGTCCATCAGCTTGGTGATGGTCCGCAGGTCACCGCCGTCGTCGAGGATGACCTTCATCTCCTCGTCAGCAAGAGTTTTCACATCGTCCACGGCGAGGAGGACGTCCGGTCCGCGGTTCGCCAATAGTGTCTTCTCGACGCTCACCGGATGGACAGTGTCCCCGTTGACCATGAGGACGCCCTTGGAGAAGTGATCCCGAGCCAGCCACATGGAGTAGGCGTTGTTCCACTCCTCGGCCTTGTCGTTGTGGACCAGCGTGATGGACACGCCGTACCGCTCCTCCAGTGCCGCCCGGCGTTCCTCCACCGCGTTCGCGCGGTAGCCGACGACGATGACGACGTCGGTCAGCCCTACCTCGGCGAAGTTGCCGAGCGCGATGTCGAGGACGGTCGTCTCCCCGTTCACGGGAACCAGGGCCTTGGGGAGGGTGTCGGTGTACGGCCGCAGCCTCCTGCCCGCGCCCGCCGCCAGCACCATGCCGATCATGCTTTCCCTCTCCTTCATTGTGGGGGCCGACCCCCACGCCCCCCGACAACCGCTCCCGGAAGGTCGACGATCACGCCACGACTACGCCGCGTCCACGTGAGGACGCTTTCGCTGCCGAACAACACGCCAAGGTAGGCGGCCAGCGCCGCGTACGCGAACGGGAGGAACCCGGACAGGCCCGCGAGAGCCACGAGCAGCGTCCTGCCCTCCCAGCCGAGCCCGGCCAGGACGACCCACTCCTGCGGCCGGGCCCCCCGGCGGACACGGCACATGGTGTCGTGGTGATGGAGCGCGAGCACCGCGATCAGCACGTAGACGAGCGGTGCCGAAATCGCATGCGCGAACCCCAACACGGCCAGGTAACCATACTCGATCCCGCGGAGGATGGGCGGTGCGAGCCAGTCCAGCCGTCCGCTGTGGGGGTGCGCGGACGACGGCCCCGTCAGCAGCAGAACGACGACCGGCGCGAACATCGCCGGGTCCGGCCCCCCGCCCGGCCGCAGCGCCAACAGGACACCGGTCGCACCGGCGGCGA
>JBOHBY010000627.1:0-10565 GCA_050698635.1 Spirillospora sp. | reverse complement strand
CCGGCCCTTCTTCTTGGGATCGAGGTCGAACCGGTCCAGCAGCTCCTGGCGGCGCCCGGCGTCGAGGCCTCCGCGCAGCCGCCCCAGCAGGTCGATGACCTCCCCGCCGGAGAGGTTCGGCCACAGGGTTACGTCCCCGGGGACGTAGGCGAGGCGGCGGTGCAGCTCGGTCGCGTCCTGCCAGGGGTCGCCGCCGAGCAGGCGGGCCGTGCCCGCGTCCGCGCGCAGCAGGCCGAGCAGGACCCTGATGGTCGTCGACTTGCCCGCGCCGTTCGGGCCCAGGAAGCCGTGCACCTCTCCCGGCCGGACGGTCAGGTCGAGGCCGTCCAGCGCGCGGGTCTGGCCGAAGGTCTTGACCAGACCGTGGATCTCGACGGGGGGCGTCTTGTCTGTCACCGGTTCTCCTCATCGGGTGACTGCTCGCCGGCGGCGAGCATGCTTTTCATGGCGGCACGCGCCTGGCCGACCAGCTCGCGCGACAGGAGCCTGTCGTCGAAGATCTCGATCATCGCGAGCGCCATCCGGGGGTAGCCCTGGCTCGTCAGGACGTCGGCGCCCAGGGATCTCGACAGGTGGTCGTGCAGGACGAACGTGCCCAGGCTCATTCCGGTCATGACGACCGCGTAGGCGTGCAGGTCGTCGGTGGTGGGCTTGGAAACCCCGGGCCTGCCGGCCTCCAGGACCTCCTTGCTGTAGAGGACCAGGTCGTCGAACAGCGCCGTGGCGGCCGGTGAGCCGTCGGTCATCGCGCGGGCGATGTAACGCTGGATCGGCAGGGTCGTCTTGAGGGCGATCTCCGTGAACCCGGGGTTGGCCATCCCGCCGTGGAGCGACTCCTCCTTGACCCGGCGGATCTCCCGTGAGACGTACTCGTCGCACGCCTCGCGCAGGGCGTCCTTCGTCCCGAAGTGGTGCTGGACGAGGGCGGGCGAGACTCCGGCGGCCTTCGCGATGCCCCGGATCGTCGCGCCCTTCACGCCGCGTTCGGCGAACTCCCGCAACGCGGCGTCCCTGATCCGGGCCTTGCCGGTCAGGTCCTCGGCCCGCTCACTCTCCTGCATCCGCACCACCTGTACGTTCGTTCAGTAAGCTGTACCGATGTACACTGTACTGCCGTACAGGGGTGGTGTCCAACCCGGGGTCAGCCGCCGCCGGGAAGCTCCCCGAGCGTCACCTGGACCCGCTGTCTCCTCCCGTCCTGCTTCTGGATCTCCACGTTGGCGATGTCGCCCGGTCTGAGGTTCGCGAGCACCGTCGACAGTGCCGTCTGGTCGGGCGTGGCCGTGCCGTTCACCGACAGGATCAGGTCGCCCGGCTCGATCCCCGCCTTCGCCGCGCCGCCGCCCCGCTCGACCTCCACGACCGCGACCGCGGACCGCTGCCCGCTCTGCGGGTCGACGATCGTCCGCACCGTCACGCCGAGCGCGGCCCGTCCCGAGTCGGACACCTTCCCGGACTCGATCAGCTGCGGGACGATCCGCCTGACCGTGTCGCTCGGCGTCGCGAACCCGATCCCGGCCGCCGCCGCGCCGATGGACGGGTCCGAGGCCGCGGCCGTGGGCACCCCGATGACCTGGCCGCTCAGGGTGACGAGCGCGCCGCCGCTGTTGCCCGGGTTGATCGCCGCGCTGGTCTGGACGGCGTCGGCGATCGTCGAACCCTCGAAGTCGCCCTCGCCCTTGGTGGAGACCGTCCGGTGCAGCGCGGACACGATCCCGTTCGTGACGCTCCCGGCGAGCCCCAGCGGGTTGCCCATCGCCAGGACGATCTGCCCGACCTGCGCCTTGCTCGACTCACCCCAGGACGCCGCCCGCAGCGACCCGCCGGACACCTTCACCACGGCGAGGTCGTCGGCCGCGAACGCGCCCACCAGCACGGCCTTCAGCGGTGAGCCGCCGCTGGCCGCCGTCACCTGGATCCTGTTCGCCCCGGCGACCACATGGGCGTTGGTGACGATGTCGCCCTGCCCGTCGAAGACGACGCCCGACCCCTCGCCCTTGTCGGTCTGGATCTTCACGACCGACGGCAGGACGGCGTCCACGACCTTCTCGTACTGCTCCTGGAGATCCGCCGCAGGCCCGGCGCTGACCGGCGCGGACGTCTGCGCGGCCCGCGACGCCGTGTGCTCCTCGCCGCCGCTGCACCCGGCGAGCGCCAGCGTCCCCGCCGCGACCGCCGCACACGCCCTGACCTTTGCTTTCCTGTCCACGCTCCCCACCTCCCGGACAGACCCCTTCCCTCCTCCCGGAGATCAGGCATGGGAGTTCAGGGCTGGAAGCGGTAGCCCATCCCGGGTTCGGTCAGCAGGTGCTTCGGATGCGCGGGATCGGCTTCGAGCTTGCGGCGCAGCTGCGCCATGTACTGGCGCAGGTAGTGGGTCTCGCGCCGGTAGGACGGTCCCCAGACGGTCGTGAGGAGCTGCTGCTGGCTGATGAGCTTGCCGGGGTTGCGGAGCAGGATCTCCAGAAGATGCCATTCGGTCGGGGTCAGGCGGACGCCGCCGCTGACCGTCTTGCCCGCCAGGTCGACGGTGCGGTCGCCGACGTCCACCCGGGGCGCCTCGCCCGGCACCGTCACGCGGCGCGTCACGGCGCGGATGCGGGCGACGAGCTCCTCGATGTCGAACGGCTTGGTGACGTAGTCGTCGGCGCCCGCCTCCAGCGCCTCGACCTTGTCCTGGCTGCCCGCCCGGCCGGACAGGACGATGATCGGCACCCGCGTCCAGCCGCGCAGCCCGTGGATGACGTCGACGCCCGGGATGTCGGGCAGCCCGAGGTCGAGGACGACCAGGTCGGGCGGCGACGCCCCGGCCGTGCGGAGCGCGGTCGTACCGTCGGCGGCGACCTGCACGTCGTAGTCGCGGGCGCGCAGGTTGATGCGCAGCGCCCGCAGCAGCTGCGGCTCGTCGTCGACCACCAGCACCCTCGTCACAGCGTCTCCTCCCGCTTGTAGACGGGCAAGGCGACGATCATGGTGAGGCCGCCGCCAGGGGTGTCCTCGGGGAGGAGTTCGCCGCCCATCGCCTCGGTGAGCCCGCGCGCGAGCGCGAGGCCGAGCCCGACGCCGGTGTGGTTGTCGGTGTCGCCGAGCCGCTGGAACGGCAGGAAGATCCGTTCCCGGTCGCCGGGCGGGACGCCGGGGCCGCGGTCGGCGATCCGCAGCTCGACCCGGTCCTGGATGGCGCCGGCGGTGACGAGGACGGGCTCGTCCGGCGGGCTGTGCCGCAGCGCGTTGGCGACCAGGTTGACCAGGACGCGTTCCAGCAGCGCCGGGTCGGCGGTCACCTCGGGCAGCAGCGGATCGAGCCGGACCGTGACCTGGTCGCCGGTGCCGCCGAGGTCGTCCAGGGCGCGGGGCATGATCTCGTCCAGGGCGATGGGCTGCGCGGCGATGCCGAGGACACCGGCCTGGAGACGGCTCATGTCGAGCAGGTTCGCGACCAGACGGTCGAGCCGGTCGAGGGACTGGGCGGCGGTGTCGAGCAGTTCGGCGCGCTCGTCCGGCGTCCAGTCGACGGAGGTCGTGCCGAGGCTGTCGACGGCGGCCTTCGCCGAGGCCAGCGGCGTGCGCAGGTCGTGGCTGACGGCGTTGAGCAGCGCGGTCCGCATCTTGTCGGCCTCCTCCAGCGGCCGGGCCCGCTCCGCCTCCGCCTCCAGCCGCTGCTGGCGCAGCGCGCCCGCGGCCTGGACGGCGAACGCCTCCAGCACCCGCCGGTCCCCCGCGGGTAGCGGACGCCCCCGGATCGCCAGCGTGAGGCCGTCACCGGCCGGAATCTCCGTGTCGCCCTCGCCGGGGGCGGTGCAGGGCCGTCCGCCGACGGTCGCGACGATCCGCCAGTCGGCCGGGTCGTCGTGGCTGTCGGGCGTCGCGGGCACGGGACGTTCCAGCAGGGTCACCGAGGTCAGCCCGAACGTCTCGCGCATCCGTCCGAGCAGGGTGTCGAGGGCGCGCTCGCCGCGCAACACGTTCCCGGCGAGCGTGGACAGCAGCCCGGCCTCGACGCCCAGGTTCGCCGCCTCCCGCGACCGCCGCGCCGCGTTGTCGACCACCAGGCTGACGCCGATGCCGACCAGCACGAACACCGCGAGCGCGATGAGGTTCTCCTCCTCGGCGACGGTGAACCGGTGCAGCGGCGGGGTGAAGAACCAGTTCAGCAGCAGGAACCCGGCGACGGCGGTGAGCAGCGCGGGCCACATCCCGCCGACCAGCGCGACCCCGACGACCGCGGCGAGGAAGAACAGGATGTCGGACGGCAGCGTCACCGCCGGACGCGCCTCCACCAGCCCGAACGTCAGCAGCGGCAGCCCGCACGCCGCGAGCAGGAACCCGGCGGCGCGGCGGCGCTGCGACAGGCCCCGGTCGCGGACCGTCTGGCGGATGCCCTGCCTGGCCTGGTCGTGGGTGACCATGTGGACGTCGATCGTCCCGGACATCGCGGTCGTGGTCACCCCGATCCCCGGCCGCAGGAGCTGCGCGAGCCGCCCCCGCCGGGAGATCCCGAGGACGAGCTGCGTCGCGTTCACGGCGCGCGCGAAGTCGAGCAGGGCGCGGGGGATGTCGTCCCCGACGACCTGGTGGAACGTGCCGCCGAGCCCCTCCACGATCTCCCGCTGCCGGGCCAGGTCGCGGGCCTGTGCCCCGCTGAGGGCGCCGCTCAGCGCGTCGCCGCGCGCGACGTGCACGGCGAGCAGGTCCGCGCCCTTGGACCGGGCGGCGATCCGGGTCGCGCGGCGCAGCAGCGTCTCGCCCTCGGGCCCGCCGGTGAGCGCGACGACGATCCGCTCCCGCGCCTCCCAGGTGCCGCCGATGCCGTGGTCGGCGCGGTACCGGTCGAGCTGGTCGTCCACCTTGCCCGCGAGCCACAGCAGCGCCAGCTCGCGCAGCGCCGTCAGGTTCCCGACGCGGAAGTAGTTGGACAGCGCGGCGTCGACCTTCTCCGGCGTGTAGATGTTGCCGTGCGCCATCCGGCGGCGCAGCGCCTCCGGCGCCATGTCGACCAGCTCGACCTGCCCGGCGCCGCGGACGACCTCGTCCGGGACGGTCTCGCGCTGCGGCACCCCGGTGATGTTCTCCACGACGTCGTTGACCGACTCCAGATGCTGGACGTTCACGGTCGAGACGACGTCGATCCCGGCGTCGAGGATCTCCTCGACGTCCCGCCAGCGCTTGGCGTGCCTGCCGCCCGGGACGTTGGTGTGGGCGAGCTCGTCGACCAGCACGACCTCGGGGGCGCGGCGCAGGACGGCGGGCACGTCGAGCTCGGTGAACTCGGCGCCGCGGTGCGTCGTCGTCGTGCGCGGCAGGACCTCCAGCCCGTCGAGGAGCGCGGCGGTCCTGGCCCGGCCGTGCGTCTCGACGTAGCCGACGACGACGTCGGTGCCGCGGGCCTGCCGCCGCCGCGCCTCCGACAGCATGGCGTAGGTCTTCCCGACCCCCGGGGCGGCGCCCAGGTAGATGCGGAGCTGCCCCCTGGCCATGCTCTCCATCCTCTCAGCCCCGGTAGGGGGCGATCTTGTCCAGGGCGAGGTTGAGGCGCAGCACGTTCACCGCGGGCTGCCCCATGAAGCCGAGCGCGCGCCCGGTGGTCGCGTCGTCGACGAGCTTCCTGACCGTCCCGGCCGGGAGTCCGCGGACCTGTGCGACACGCCTGGCCTGAAGGTCGGCGTAGGCGACGGAGATGTGCGGGTCGAGCCCGGAAGCGCCGGCGGTGACCGCGTCCGCCGGGACGGCCGGTTTCTCCGGCGCGCTCCCCTTGATCGGGACGATCCGTCCCTCGCGCGGATCCTGGCCGTCCGCCACGCACTGCACCTTGACGCCCCTGTACTCGGCGACGAACGGCACGGCCGGGCACGGCTCGTTGACGCTGATCACCTTGGTCGGGCGGACGACGGCACCGGCACCGTCCCGGGGGCCGATCACCGACAGGACCGCGCCCACACCGCCCTTGGTGCAGTACGGACGCGAGCCGTCCACCCCCTCCAGCTCCCCGACCGCCTTGCTGCGGGCGCAGACCGTGCTGAGCAGGCTCGGCTCGCCGCCCTGGTCGACGACGTCCTCGGGGCCGAGGTTGCTCGCCGACGTCGCGGTCGGGTCGTAGCCGTCGTCGCCCGCCGCCGACGGACGGCTCTGGAAGTACTGCTTGAGCGGGTTCCCGTCCTTGTCGGTGAACGACTGGCCGATCAGCTCGCTGCCGACCTGCCGTCCGCCGGCGCTGACGTAGGAGCCGTCCGCGTTGTCCTTGAGGCCGGGCAGCTGCGCGACGGCGGTGACGGCCAGCGGGTAGAGGACGCCCAGCACGACGGTGAAGACGAGCAGCGCGCGGAGCGCCGCGAGATGCCGGCGAAGCCAGCCTGGTAGCACGTTCATCAGTCGATCCCCGGGACGAACTGGACGAGTAGGTCGATGAGCTTGATCCCGGCGAACGGGGCGACGACGCCGCCGAGCCCGTAGACCAGCAGGTTGCGGTTCAGCAGCGTGGACGCCGACCCCGGCCGGTACCGGACGCCGCGCAGCGCCAGCGGGATCAGCGCCACGATGATCAGCGCGTTGAACACGACGGCCGACAGGATCGCCGACTCCGGGCCCGACAGGCGCATCACGTTCAGCGCGTCCAGCCCCGGATACAGCGCCACGAACAGCGCCGGGATGATGGCGAAGTACTTGGCGATGTCGTTGGCGATCGAGAACGTCGTCAGCGCGCCCCGCGTGATGAGCAGCTGTTTCCCGATCTCGACGATCTCGATGAGCTTGGTCGGGTCCGAGTCGAGATCGACCATGTTCCCGGCCTCTTTGGCGGCGGACGTGCCGGTGTTCATCGCGACGCCGACGTCGGCCCGCGCGAGCGCGGGCGCGTCGTTGGTGCCGTCGCCGGTCATCGCGACGAGCCGCCCGCCCTCCTGCTCGGATTTGATGAACGTCATCTTGTCCTCGGGCCTGGCCTCGGCGATGAAGTCGTCCACGCCCGCCTCGTCGGCGATGGCCTGCGCGGTGAGCCGGTTGTCCCCCGTCACCATGATCGTTTTGATGCCCATGGCGCGCATCCGGCCGAACCGCTCGCGCATGCCCGCCTTGACGACGTCCTTGAGGTGGATGACGCCCAGCACGCGGGCCTTGCCGTCCGCCGCGTCGTCCCGGGCCTCCGCGACGACCAGCGGTGTCCCACCGGACGCCGAGATCCCGTCCACGACGCCGCCGAGCGCGGACGGCACCTCGCCGCCCTGCTCACGGACCCAGTCGGTGACCGCGCCCGAGGCGCCCTTGCGGAGCCGCCGTCCGTCGACGTCCACGCCCGACATCCGGCTCTGCGCCGTGAACGGCACGAACTCCGCGTGCGCCAGCTCGCCCGCGTGCCGTTCGCGCAGCCCGTACGCCTCCTTGGCGTGGACGACGACCGACCGCCCCTCGGGCGTCTCGTCGGCCAGCGAGGACAGCTGCGCCGCGTCCGCCAGCTCCGCGCCCGTCGTCCCGCCGACCGGGACGAACTCCGACGCCTGCCGGTTCCCGAGCGTGATCGTCCCGGTCTTGTCGAGCAGCAGCGTGTTGACGTCGCCCGCGGCCTCGACGGCGCGTCCGGACATCGCCAGCACGTTGCGCTGGACGAGCCGGTCCATCCCCGCGATGCCGATCGCCGACAGCAGCGCACCGATCGTCGTCGGGATCAGGCACACCACCAGCGAGACCAGCACGATCCCGGTCACCCCGTGGACGTCGAGCGCCGCGCCCCCCGCTGCCCCCGGGTCGTTCGCCACGGAGTAGACCGCCAGCGGCTGCATGCCCGCGATCGCCACCAGGAAGATGATCGTCAGCGCGGCCAGCAGGATGTTCAGCGCGATCTCGTTCGGCGTCTTCTGCCGGGACGCACCCTCCACCAGCGCGATCATCCGGTCCACGAACGACTCGCCCGGCTTCTGCGTGATCTTCACGACGATCCGGTCGGACAGCACCCGCGTCCCGCCGGTCACCGCGCTGCGGTCACCGCCCGACTCGCGGATCACCGGCGCCGACTCGCCGGTGATGGCCGACTCGTCCACGCTGGCGATGCCCTCGATCACGTCCCCGTCACCAGGGATGATCTCCCCGGCCTCGACGACGACGACGTCGCCACGCCGCAACTCCCCCGCCGCGACGACCTCCTCACCCCCATCTCCAGCCAGCCTGCGCGCCGTGGTCTCCGTCTTCGCCTTGCGGAGCGTGTCGGCCTGCGCCTTGCCGCGCCCCTCGGCCACGGCCTCGGCGAGGTTCGCGAAGATCACGGTGAGCCAGAGCCAGGCCGCGATCAGCACCGCGAACGCCGACGGCTCCAG
Source organism: Spirillospora sp. (assembly GCA_050698635.1). Classification (GTDB taxonomy): domain Bacteria; phylum Actinomycetota; class Actinomycetes; order Streptosporangiales; family Streptosporangiaceae; genus Spirillospora. Next base: position 2,262 of record JBOHBY010000627.1, on the reverse strand, counting down.
GACGGCCATGACGGTCGTCCACACCGCGCCGATCTCGACGACGAACATCACCGGGTGGCGCCACATCACGCGCGGGTCGAGCTTGCGCAGCGCCGCGGGCACCGACGCACCCACCATGCTTGCGAGCATCAGTGGATCCCTTCTGCGAGCGGCCCGAGCGCGAGCGCGGGGAAGAACGTCAGGGCGACGAGGATGAGCGTCACGCCGGCGACCATGCCGGCGAACTGCGGCCGGTGGGTCGGCAGCGTGCCCGCCGACACCGGCACCGGCGTCTGCCGCGCCAGCGACCCGGCCAGCGCCAGGGCCAGCACGATCGGCAGGAAGCGGCCGAACGCCATGGCCAGGCCGAGCGCGACGTCGTAGAACGTCGTCCCGGCGGTGAGGCCCGCGAACGCCGAGCCGTTGTTGTTGGCCGCCGAGGTGAACGCGTACAGCACCTCCGACAGGCCGTGCGGCCCCGAGTTCAGCATGCTCTCGCGCGGCGTCTCGAACGCCATCGCGATCCCGGTCCCGGCCAGCACGATCATCGGCGTGACGAGGAAGTACAGCGAGGCGAGCTTGATCTCGCGGGCGCCGATCCGCTTGCCGAGGTACTCGGGCGTCCGGCCGACCATCAGCCCCGCCACGAACACCGTGATGATCGCCAGGATGAGCATCCCGTACAGGCCGGAACCGACGCCGCCGGGCGCGACCTCCCCGACCATCATGTTCAGCATGGTCACGGCGCCGCCGAGGCTGGTGTAGGAGTCGTGGAACGAGTCGACCGCCCCGGTGGACGTCAGCGTCGTCGCCGCCGCGAACGTCGCCGAGTTCGCTACCCCGAACCGCGCCTCCGTGCCCTCCGACGCGGCGGTCACCGACCCGGGGACCGTCCCGTGGTGCGCGAGCTGCGCGGCGTTCAGCGCGATGACGCTGAGCAGCGCCAGCCCGGCCATCACCGCGACGATCGCGCCGCCCTGCCGCCTGTCGCCGACCATCCGGCCGAACGTCCTCGGCAGCGAGAACGGGATGAGCAGGATCAGCAGGATCTCGATCCAGTTCGTCCAGCTCGTCGGGTTCTCGAACGGGTGGGAGGAGTTGGCGTTGTAGAACCCGCCGCCGTTGGTGCCGAGCTCCTTGATGACCTCCTGGGACGCCACCGGACCGCCGGTGATCGTCTGCTCCCCGCCGGTCAGCGTCGAGACGGTGTGCGGGTCGGCGAAGTTCTGGATCGCTCCACCGGCGACCAGCACGACCGCCGCGACCACCGAGATCGGCAGCAGCACGCGCGTCACCGCCCGCGTGAGATCCACCCAGAAGTTGCCGAGCTCGCCGGTCCTGCGCCGCGCGAGCCCCCGCACGAACGCCATCGCGACCGCGATCCCGACGGCCGCCGACACGAAGTTCTGCACCGCCAGCCCGGCCATCTGCACCAGGTGGCCCATGGTGCTCTCACCGGAGTACGCCTGCCAGTTGGTGTTCGTGACGAAGCTGATCGCCGTGTTCCACGCGATGTCGGGGTCGACGCCGCCGAACCCGAGGCTCATCAGCAGCCGTCCCTGCAACCGCTGGAGGCCGTAGAGCGCCAGCACGGACACGACGGAGAACGCCAGCACGCTCCGCGCGTAGACGCTCCAGACCTGCTCGGCGTCCGGGTCGGCGCCGACGATCCGGTAGATCAGCCGCTCCGCCCTCCAGTGCCGGCGGGACGTGAACGTCCGGTACATGTGGTCGCCGAGCGGCACGTGGACCGCGGCGAGCACCAGGATGAGGGACCCGATGAACAGGATCCCCGCCGCCGTCGCGCCCATCTAGAACTTCTCCGGACGGATCAGCGCCAGCACCAGGAGGACGAGCAGTCCGGCGGCGAGCGCCAGCCCGACCGCGTTCTCGGGGCTCACAGCCGTCCCGCCCCCTTCACCAGGAGGCCGAGCAGCGCGAACACCGCGAGCGTCAGCACGATGAGCACAAGGTCTGCCATGCCCGCAGAAAACACCCGATTCGGGCGCTTCAGGCGGATCTTGACGGGTTCCCTACGCCCGCCCCCGCCATCTTCACGCGATCCCTACGCGACCGGCGCTCAGCCCCCTTCGGCAGGCCCTTCGACGGGTCCTTCGACGCACGAGTCCAGGTAGGGGCCGAGCTCGCGCGCCACCGTCCGGAGGGGGCGGACGCTCCGCTCCGCCCGCGCCATCAGGATCGCGCCCTCCAGCGACCCGACCATCAGCGTGGCGAGCGCGTCCGCCCTGCGGGACGGGACGCCCATCGCGGCCAGTTCCCGCG